>JBIKWV010000035.1:0-12719 GCA_044356135.1 Elainellaceae cyanobacterium | reverse complement strand
GCGCGGCGACGCCGCGCCAGGTGAAAACTGGGGTTTTATTAAACAGCAGATCTCTATGACAATCGTGTCTTCTATTTATTTTATGGGAGGATTGTGGGGGTATAGCCACCCTCGATTGATCAGACGATTGAAAAGCTGCGATTGTTCCCCCGGGGTTCGGTTCTTCCCAGAATCAGTAAATCGAAAATGGGTATTTGGGGCGTGCATCATACGCCCCAAATACCCCAAAACCAGGAGAAGAGGGCGCTTGGTGCCCTCTTCTCCTGGTTTTGGGCAGATTAGTGATCTACTGAGAATTGGTGGGCTGCGGGGCAAATTCAGGCTAGGGCGGATTTAAAAATCCGCTGGATTCTTGATTCTGCACATACGAAGCACACGCAAAACCAAGAATCTACTGGGTTTAATTTTGTATAAGCGCACTGTGTGCATCTATACAAAATTATGGAGAGTCCAAAATCTAAGAGTCTTCTCATAGAAACCCTCCTGATATTCACAAACTTCTCATGAGAACTATCTCATGAATTGTTCATGGCAGTCTCATTACCGACCTGCATTCTGGACAGTGTGAAGAACGTCAATGCTAGTTCATCAAAATGATGAAAGTTTGTGGAAGCACTGGCAGACAGTATTTGTCCCTTCACTGCCCTGATACAGAGAGAGTAGCGTATGAGAGTTTGTGTTGTCGGTACAGGATATGTCGGGTTGGTTACCGGAGTTTGTCTTGCACAAATTGGGCATGATGTGATCTGCATCGATAACAATGAAACAAAAGTTAGATTGATGCAGTCAGGACAGTCACCCATCTATGAACCGGGATTGACTGAACTGATGCAGTCAGCAATGGCAACAGGTAAGCTTACTTTCAGGTCTGACCTGAGCGCTGGCGTTGCGCATGGAGAAATTGTGTTTATTGCGGTCGGAACGCCGCCACTACCCACAGGTGAAAGCGATACCCGCTACGTGGAAGCCGTGGCACGAGGCATTGGACGCTGTCTGAATGACAGCAGCGAGTACAAGGTGATTGTGAATAAATCAACGGTGCCGATCGGCTCAGGCGACTGGGTGCGCCGAATTATTCTGGATGAACTGACCGATCGCTCTAAAGATTTTGATGTGGTCAGCAACCCGGAATTTTTGAGGGAAGGGTCAGCCATTTACGATACGTTTAACCCCGATCGCATTGTGCTGGGGAGCCAAAGTTCGAAGGCGATCGCCCGGATGCAGGCACTTTATCAGCCAATTGTGGAGCATCGCTTTGCAGTTCATCCTGGACTGCCTCCCGTGCCCGTTGTGGTTACGGATCTGGCTTCTGCTGAGATGATCAAATATGCGGCAAATGCGTTTCTGGCAACCAAGATCAGCTTTATTAACGAAGTGGCAAATATCTGCGATCGCGTCGGAGCGGATGTGACGCAGGTGGCAAAAGGCATCGGTCTGGATTCGCGCATCGGCGGTAAGTTTTTGCAGGCAGGGATTGGCTGGGGAGGATCGTGCTTCCCGAAAGATGTGGCGGCTTTGATCCACACGGCGAATGACTATGGCTACAGCGCAGACCTGCTGCAGGCAGCCGTGGACACCAATACCAGGCAGCGACTGCTGGCGATCGAGAAGCTTCAGCAGGTGTTGGGGATTCTCAAAGGTAAAACGATTGGTCTGCTCGGCCTGACCTTCAAGCCGGATACCGATGATATGCGCGATACGCCTGCGCTGGATTTGATCGCCCAATTGCATCGTCTGGGTGCAAAAGTCAAGGCACTCGATCCGATGTATCACCCACAGCAAGAACACCTACCTGCGGCATTAACATCGCTCAATCTGGTTGAAACCGCAGAAGCACTGGCGATCGACTGTGATGCGCTGGTGCTGGTGACGGACTGGCAGATGTTCCGGCAGTTGGATTATACCTATCTTGCCAGCTTGATGGTGCGATCGGTGATGATTGACGGTCGCAACTGTCTGAATCCCGATACCCTGACTGCGGCTGGGTTCTGCTACATCGGCATTGGGCGATGCAATGCTGCCAATCGGGTCGTCGAGCGATCACTACCTGTATTGCAGCCAATGTTGCAACAGGTTGCCTGATCGCCGCGCAAAGTGAATGTTGTTTTCTGATGAACTTGCCTGGATTAATAGCGGTTTTTACTCAGGTGAGGTACGGGGTGTGGGGGTACCGCCCCCACGCAGGGGTGATTCCCCCTTGACTCCCTCAAGGGGAATCACCCCTGCACTCCGCATCTAACCCGCACGAGAAGGACAGTACTAACAAGCGTCGGGGATTGTACAGCTATGAAACTGATGATTTATTCTCACGATGCGTTTGGATTGGGCAACATTCGGCGGATGCTATGCATTTGTCAATCGCTGCTGAGTTCATTCCCCAACGCTTCCATTCTGGTCGTTTCCGGTTCACCTGCCCTGCATAATCTGGAAATTCCCGAAGGGCTGGACTACATCAAATTGCCCTGTATGGGGCGTGATGTGGCGGGCGAAATGATGGTCAAATACCTGGATACTGAAGTGGAAGAGATGGTGAGACTGCGATCGCACCTGATTCGCGCCACGATCGCCAACTTCAAGCCCGATCTGCTGATCGTAGATAAAAAACCGGATGGTCTGAACGGTGAACTGCGAGAAACGATCGATTACATCAAAGCCCATCTGCCCAAAACCAGGTTGGTTTTGCTGCTGCGTGACATTCTGGATGCGCCAGAGGTGACGACCGAACAATGGCAGCAGCGCGGCTATTATCGCCTGATCGAAGCCTGGTATGACCAGATCTGGGTGGTGGGCACCCCCGAAGTGTTTGATGTGCGACGCGAATACCAGATGCCGATTGGGGTTGCCTCCAAAGTGGCGTTTTGCGGCTACATCCGGCGTGAAAAAGGTCGAGTCCCCCGTGCTCTGCTGCGGCAGGAACTTGAGGTGCAGCCCGATGAATCGCTGGTGCTGGTGACACCGGGCGGCGGCGGTGATGGCTACTCCCTGATCAACACCTATTTGCAGAGCATCAGCCGCTTACCCCAGCCTCGCAAATTGAGAAGCCTGATTATTTCCGGGCCTGAAATGCCGCGATCGCAGCGCGAAACTCTGGCAAAAATGGCAAATTCCCTACCGAACGTGCAGTTGATGGACTTTACCCACGATCCGGTGAGCTACCTGGATGCTGCGGATCTGGTGGTGTCGATGGGCGGCTATAACACCACGATCGAAATTCTATCGCTGCGGAAGCGAGCAATTGTAGTGCCTCGGGTCGAACCAGTGCAGGAACAGTGGATTCGAGCAGAGCGCATGGCAAAGTTGGGGTTGTTTCATGTGATCCATCCCGATCGGCTAACGCCGAAGCGCTTAATGGAGGGCATCCGGGCGGAGTTGCAACACAGTAGCAAAACGGTGGCGATCGGCTCCCGTCTGGATATGGAAGGGCTATCTCGCATCACTCAATATACGGCTGCACTGTTGCAAGCAATGCCTCAGGAGGCGGTCTGCTAAAGGAATGTTTGAGTCAGGATGGCGATGCGCTACTTCACCCCCTCAATCCCCCATCTCGCCCCCTCGAATTAGGATTGGGCTGAAAGCTGAGATTGCCGATGGGGTCAATTCAATCCATGAAGTTACTTCTTTACAAGTCCTTAGCGATATGGTCACTATCACCCGTTCAAGACGAAAGAGTTCAGCGCAGGCAGTTGCAAAACAGGCAGTCGGCTATCTGCTCAAAACCTACCCCAAACTATCAGAAACATTCATTTTGAATGAAATCCTGGAGTTAGAAAAACAGGGGGTTCAGCTACACTTATTTTCGCTGCGGCAGTCGAGAGAAGACAAGGTTCATCCTGACGTTTATCGAGTCAATGCCAGTGTTACCTATATCCCTTCGATGCTGCCTGATTTCAACCTGCAAGCGCTAATCAAGCTTTTGGTTGCTCACGGTCAACTGTTCTGGCAAAGTCCTGGACGGTACTGGCGGGCATGGCAGTTTCATCGACATCGCCCCGAGACGAAACGACTCAACGAATTTTTGCAGGCGGGCTATTTGGCACTCACGCTGCAAAAGCTGGGAATTGCACATCTTCAGGCGCATTTTGCCAACGTGCCCACGGCAACTGCTGAGATTGCCCAGCAGTTTACGGGCTTGTCCTACAGCATTTTTGCCCACGCCAAAGATATTTATCTCACTAAGCCAGAAATTCTCGATCGCCGCATCACAAGTGCAGAGTTCATACTCACCTGTACACATTTCAACCATCAATATTTAAAGCTGATTTCAACCAGCGATACGCCAATTTATCTGTCCTATCATGGTATCAATTTTGATCGCTTTTATCCGTCTACAGTGAAGCCAAAAACTGATCCGCCGCTGATTCTGAGCGTGGGAAGGCTCTGCGAGAAAAAGGGCTTTCGCTACCTGATAATGGCGTGCCATCAACTCAAGGCGCAGGGCTATTCATTTCGTTGCGAGATTGTAGGGTACGGTGAACAGCACACTGAACTTACAGAACTGATTCAACGACTTGATCTGACCGATCGCGTATTTCTGGTTGGGAAAAAAGATCAGGATGAGCTGGTGCGATGTTATCAGCAGGCAAGTCTGTTTGTGTTGCCCTGTCAGGTACTGGAGAATGGCGATCGGGATGGTATTCCAAACGTTTTACTGGAAGCAATGGCCATGGAGTTGCCTGTGATTTCAACTGATATTTCTGGAATCAGTGAGGTCATTGAGAATGAAGTGAACGGACTGCTGGTTGAAGAAAAAGATACTCATGCCCTCGCTGCTGCAATTAAAACACTTCTGGCACAGTCTCAATTACGGCAGCAGTATGGTACTGCCGGACGACAAAAAGTTGTACAGCAGTTTTCGCTCGATCGCAATATTGCCGAAATTCGAGAGTTGTTTGAGTTGATCGATCGCGCTTCGGCTTCAGAAGAATTAGTGTCTTTTGTGGAGGTTACAGCGGTATGAAACTGATGTTTTACTGTCAGCACATTCTGGGGATTGGCCATTTGATTCGCAGTATGGAAATTGTGCGCGGATTGAATCAGGATTTTCAGGTTTACTTCATCAATGGTGGCGAAATTGTTGAGAACTTTCAGGTGCCAGTGGGCGTCGAGGTGATTAACTTGCCTGCGATCAAAACCGATGCCGAATTCCAGTCGCTACAGGTGGATGAATCCTTTGGCAGCGTGGATGAAGTGCTGGAACTGCGAAAGCAGATCATGCTGGGTTTATTAGATAGGGTTCAGCCTGATGTTTTGGTCGTGGAACTGTTTCCCTTTGGTCGCGGGCGCTTTGCGAAAGAGCTGGTGCCGCTGCTGGAGGCCGCCAGAGCAATCGGCACCAAAACCGTCTCCAGTCTGCGCGATATTGTCGTCACGAAAGTCGATCGCGATCGCTACGAAGAGAAGGTTTGTCGCCTGGTGAACCGCCATTTTGACATGGTACTGGTACATGGCGATCCGCAGTTTATGCCGCTGGAGACCAGCTTTACCAGCGTTGAGAAACTGACCTGTCCTGTGCATTACACGGGCTATGTGGTTCAGCCGATCGAGGAACTCCCCCGGCTCGATGTCTCCTGTCCCCAACCAATGATTTTAACCAGCGTTGGCGGTGGGCGATTTGGGCATGAACTGCTGCATACCGTTGCCCAGACTGCAAAAATTCTGGCCGATCAAATTCCGCATCATTTTCAGCTATTTACCGGCCCTTTCTGCCCGGATTCGGTTTTTGATCAACTGCAATCAATCGCCCAAATCACACCTAATCTCACCGTCGATCGCTACACGCCAAATCTGCTGCACTACATGGAACAGGCAGACCTTTCCATCAGCATGGCAGGCTACAACACGACCATGAACATTCTCACCACGGGCATTCCCGCAATGCTGCTGCCCTTTACCGGCAATGACGATCAGGAACAGCGGATTCGATCGCAGCGGCTTGAAGAACTGGGACTGGTTTCGGTCATTCGTTCTGAAGATCTGCAGCCCGATCGCTTCGCTCAGCGGGTGATGGCACAACTGCAATCCCAGCCTGCTTCGATCACATTCGACCTGGCAGGCGTGCAAAAGACGGCTGGCTATTTGCGATCGATCGTGAAGTCTGCGATCGCAGCTTGATTTGCCCAATCATTTCTACTTGTATCATCAAAGGAATTACAACGATGACAACACAACGAATCTGTATCACAACCCTGGAATTTCCGCCGGATGTGGGAGGCGTCGGTGAATCAGTTCACCGGATTGCGAATCTGTTAGCTGAGCTGAACTATGAAGTGCATGTGGCAGTGTTTCACTCCAAGCAGCGCAAAGAAGCAGGACATCGGCGATCGAACTGCGACACGACAGTGCAGAACGGCATTTATGTGCATCGGTTAGAATCGGCAACGCGATCGAATGAGCCGATTATGCAGGATTATCTGAGTGAAATTTACATTCTGCTGAGGGCACTGCACGATCAGTACAGCTTTGATGCGTTTCATGCCTTCTTTATCAACGAAACCGGATTTCTGACAACGCTCCTGGCGCGTGAGTTGGGCATTCCCGTGATCAACAGCATTCGGGGCAGCGATCTGCACAAGCATATTTTCAATCCCAAACAGCACGGGCAGGTGGCCTGGACGCTGGAAAACTCCTCCTGGGTAACGTTTGTGAGCCAGGAACTGCAAAATCGCGGCTGTGTGCTGGTTCCGTCGCTGCAATCGAAGTCCTCTGCATTCTGGAATTCGATTTATCCGATCGATTTCAAGAAATTGCCCACGCCTGCCCTGGTCGGGAAGCTGCAAGGCACGGTGATTGGCTCTGTCGGGCGGTTCCGCGACAAAAAGGGACTGGAATATCTGCTGGATGCCTGCAAAATGCTGAGTAATTCGCTGGAGTTTACGCTGCTGCTCGTCGGGGACTTTGCCGATCGTGAGCGTCCCTACTGGGAGCATGAAATCAGAAACAGCGGTCTGGGCGATCGCATTTTGCTGACGGGAATGCTGGAGCGCACTCAGGGATTGGCTTATTTGCCCCACATCGACATTCTCACTGTCCCTTCGCTGCACGATGGTTGCCCCAATGCGATGCTGGAAGCCATGCTGGCAGGACGGGCAATTGTGGGGACTCAGGTCGATGCGATCGGTGAAATTCTGGAGGATGGTCGCAATGCGTTGGTCGTTAAGCCCGGTTCCAGCCAGGAACTTGCTGAAGCGATTCAGTGGCTCGCCCGCTCGCCCCAACTGCGTGCCGAACTGGGTAAAGCCGCTCAGGAAAAGGTGCTGCGGCAGCTTGCACCCAGTGTGGAGCAGGAAAACTGGAATCAGGTCTATCAGCGCGTACTGAATCAGCGAGTACCGATGATGGCAGTTGTCTAAGCAATCAAGAATGAAAAGGAAAAGAATCATGATGACACTGAATCTGGCAAAGCCAAAGGTAACGATTGTCGTATCGCCGCGAGAACGGTTTAGCTATGCGCGGGAGTCGCTGGAAAGCATCTACGAGAACACCAGTACAGCGTTTGATTTGATCTATGTGGATGGCGGATCTCCACAGTCGGTGCAGGCTTATCTGGAAGTGAAAGCTGCGGAGAAGGGCTTTCAGTTGATTCGCAAAGACTATTATCTGTCGCCAAATCAGGCGCGAAATCTGGCGATCCCAGAGGTGAAAACGCCTTATATCCTGTTTATCGATAACGATGTGCATGTGGCTCCGGGGTGGCTGGGAGCGCTGCTGGACTGTGCAGAAGAAACCAATGCGGCGATCGTCTGTCCGCTTACCTGCATTGGCAAACCGCTGCACCAGAAGATTCACCTGGCAGGGGGGGAAGCCCAGATCGTGCTGGAAGTGAAGGGCGAAAAAACACACCGTCGCGTCCATGAGAAACACTATTTTGTGAATCGTCCAGTTGCCGATGTTCAGGATCAGCTATACCGCCAACAGTGTGAGTTTGCCGAATTTCACTGTATGCTGGTGCGCACGGAAATTTTCAACAAAACTGGACTGCTCGACGAAGCACTGCTCAGCACCCGCGAACATATCGATTTCTGTCTCAGCGTGGCTCAGACAGGCGGCAAGATTTACTGCGAACCTGCTTCTGTTGTCACCTATGTGGCTGAACCAATCAGCCAATGGTCAGACATTTCCTACTTTATGTTGCGCTGGAGTGATGCCTGGGAACTGAGTAGTCTGCAGCACTTCCGCGACAAGTGGGGACTACACAAAGACAAATATTTCAAGAAACGCTATAACCGCCTGGGCTACCGCAGACATCAAGCATTTCTGAAACCTGCGATTCGTCGATTCACCTTTGGACGATCAATCCCTTTCCTGGAGAATGCAGTGGTGCGTCTGGAGCGTCAGTTTAATAAGTTTGTCACCGATCGCTATGCCCAGCGTCATCCGGTCAGCCCCACACCAATTACAGCCAAGCAATCGAGCGAACTGGTCACGAAATAGTTTTGAGCCAATAATCTGAACCATGCAAGTGCTTAAAGGACTGAAAGTCACCGTTCCCGGAGTCTGGCGAATCCTCAAAAAGTTCGCTCCCGAAATTCAGAAACAGCGATCGCTTTTAACCTTTGCTTTTCTGGCGTTAATTGGTGAAACGGCACTGCGCCTGCTGGAACCCTGGCCCCTGAAGATTATCTTTGATCGGATCATCATGCCGGGTGCTGCTCCTGAAGCAGTAACCCTTCCGGGGTTGGATGGATTTGCACCGATGACGCTGCTGACGATTATGGCACTGGCAATGGTGGGGACTGCGGCCCTGCGAGGAATGGCTGCTTATTCCAGTACGGCGGGGATGGCGATCGCTGCGACGGAAATCATGACCGATATTCGCGGCAATCTGTACAGCCATCTTCAGCGGCTTTCGCTCAGCTTTCACAGCAAAGCCAAGAGCGGCGATCTAATTACTCGTGTCACCTCTGATGTAGAACGATTGCGAGAAGTGACCGTCGTCGCCGCCCTGCCGCTGTTAACGAACATGATGACGCTAGTGGGCATGGTGGGCGTGATGTTCTGGCTCAACTGGGAGCTGGCAATCATTTCGATCGCCATCTTCCCTCTATTTATTCTCTCAACCGTCCGCATCTCAAAAAAAATTCAGAAAGTCTCGCGGGCACAGCGGAAGCGAGAAGGGGCAATGGCGGCAGTTGCGGCAGAAACGATGAGTGCGATCAAAGTCGTTCAGGCGCTATCGCTGGAAGAGCTGCTCGGACGCAGATTCACCCGCCAGAATCAGGAAAGCCTTAAAGAAGGGGCACAGGCGCAGCGACTCAGTGCTGGACTGGAACGCACCGTCGAAGTGCTGGTGGCGATCGCCACTGCCCTGGTCACCTGGCGCGGTGTGCAGCTTGTGTTAGGTGGTGCAGTGACTCCCGGTGATTTGATTGTGTTCACAAGCTATCTCAAAGTTGCCTTCAAGCCGATGCGCCAGTTGGCAAAATATACAGGACAGATCTACAAAGCGACTGCTTCCGGTGAACGGATTGTGGATTTGCTGGATACTGTGCCGGATATTCAGGATGTCAGAGGGGCGATCGATGCGCCTGCGTTTCGGGGTGCGGTGAGATTCGAGCGCGTGTCATTCGCTTATGAGTGTGAAAAAGAAGTTCTGGATAGCCTCACCTTCAAAGTGCAGCCCGGACAGCATGTGGCACTGGTGGGGCCGTCTGGAGGTGGTAAATCGACGCTGGTGAGTCTGCTGCTGCGCTTTTATGACCCGATTGAGGGGCAAATTACGATCGATGGGCATGACCTGCGCGAATACAGGCTGGAATCGTTGCGGCGACAAATCAGCATTGTGCTGCAGGACAGCATTTTGTTTGCCGCCTCGATTCGTGAAAATATTGCCTATGGCAACCTGAACGCCACTGAAGAGGAAGTGATCGCGGCGGCAAAGTTAGCAAATGCCCATCACTTTATTACCCGGCTGCCCCAGGGCTACGACACGATTGTGGCTGAACGGGGATCGACGCTTTCCGGCGGACAGCGCCAGCGAATTGCGATCGCCCGTGCTGCAGTGCGTCAGTCCCCGATCGTGATTCTGGACGAGCCGACCACCGGACTCGACAACGAAAGCGAACGGATCGTCAGCGAGGCACTCGATCGCCTGACACAGGGGCGCACAACGTTTCTAATCACCCACAATTTGCGATCGGCTGTCAATGCTGATCAGATTCTCTACATCGAGAACGGCAGCATTCTGGAGCGTGGCAATCACGCAGAGTTGCTGCTGCAAAACGGACGCTACGCCAATCTTTATCGGCTTCAGTCCGCCCAGGCAGCCGTCGATCGCATCGCAGATCATTCTGGAGACAAAACTCATGATGCAGCTTGAATCTTTGCCTCGTTCTTCTACTGTGTCTCTGTCCTGTACTCGTGTGGTTCTGGTGCGTCACGGTCGCAGCACATTTAACGAGCAGGGACGTTATCAGGGCAGCAGCAACGCCTCAGTGCTGACGCAGCAGGGCTGGCAGACAGCGATACAGACGGGGAAAATGCTGCAAGATATTCGATTCGACGCGATTTATAGCAGCCCACTCCAGCGTGTGCAGGAAACGATCGCAGCGATTCAGCAGGGAATGCAAAGTAGTTCCGCTGATGGATTGCCCGATCAATTATCCAGCCCCCGAAAGGAAGTTCCGATCTATGCCGACTCTGCCCTGCGTGAAATTGATCTTCCCATCTGGGAAGGATTGCCCTTTGCCGAAGTCCGTCAGCGGTTTGCAATCGACTATCAGCGCTGGAAACGACAACCCCATCAGTTTTGGATGTGCCGTTTCGAAGCGAATCAATCTGAGTCTGACCAATCAGGTCAATCTATGCCTGATGACGGCTTTTTCCCGGTGCTGGATCTGTATGATCGCGCAAGCCATTTCTGGCAGCGCATCCTGTCGCGCCATCGTGGACAAACTCTGCTGATCGTTGCGCATGGCGGCACGAATCACGCGCTGCTGAGTACGGCGATCGGTCTGGCACCGCAGCACCACCATACCTTGCAGCAGTCCAACTGCGGCGTCAGCATTCTGGAGTTTCCTGAACATCGATCTGCCCAGCTTCGATCGCTCAACTCCACCCATCACCTGAACGAAGCTCTCCCCAAGTTAAAGGAAGGCAAACGAGGATTACGGCTGCTGTTGCTGCCCCTCGATCCGGATGCAAATTACCCAACTGCGGCAATTCAATCGCTTGCTCACCAGCTTCAGTCTACAGCGATCGATCTCAGTGTCAGTGCCACGTTTCTCCAGGCAAGGCAGGCAATCGATCAAATGCTTCAGCATCATCCCAATACATTGCAGTTTGAAACTGTAGCAGTCGATTTTCCACAAAGCTGGCGACACATGATTGCAAACCGAACTGCTGATTCTGATCAACTTGTGACAGGTTTGGTAGTAACGAATGCTCAACAAATCAAACTTTTGATTGCAGATGCGATTGGACTATCACACGATCGAGAGCGATCTATCTATCTTAGACCAGGTGATTTGAGCATTCTGCACTATGCTTCAATGCAATATGCACCTGTTCTTCAAAGTCTCAATTCTAATTCAGTTGTTTCGTCTTTTCAGGATATATCAGTATGAGCCAAATTCTAGTCACTGGTGTTGCGGGGTTCATTGGGTTTCATGTCGCTCGACAGTTACTTTCCCAGGGAGAAACGGTCATCGGTCTGGACAATCTCAATGATTACTATGATGTCAGCCTCAAGCTGTCACGCCTGAGCCAGCTTCAGCTTTACCCCACATTCCAATTTCGCAAACTGGATATTGCCGATCGCGCTTCTGTTGCCCATCTGTTTGAATCAACCCAATTCGATCGGGTGATTCACCTGGCGGCACAGGCAGGTGTACGCTATTCGCTGCAAAATCCCCATGCCTATGTAGATAGTAATTTGGTCGGATTTGTCAATATTTTGGAGGGTTGTCGATCGCAGCAGGTGAAGCACCTGGTTTATGCTTCCTCCAGTTCAGTCTATGGTGCAAACCGGACAATGCCGTTTTCCACGCAGCAAAATGTTGATCATCCGCTCAGCCTTTATGCTGCCACGAAAAAAGCCAATGAACTGATGGCACACACCTACAGCCATCTCTATGGCATTCCCACGACGGGGCTGCGTTTTTTCACGGTTTACGGTCCCTGGGGGCGTCCTGACATGGCAGCTTTCTCGTTTACCAAAGCGATCCTGGAGGGGCGACCGATCGATGTCTATAACAACGGCGACATGCAGCGAGATTTCACCTACATTGACGATATCGTGGATGGAATTCTGAAAACACTCAAGCAACCACCACAGTATCGCTGCGAATCATCTACGGAAAATCTCGATCCAAATTTCAGTCCTGCACCGTACCAGATCTACAATATTGGCAACCATCAGCCTGTCAAGCTTTTGTATTTCATCGAGATTTTAGAAAAATGTCTGGGGATGAAAGCAAAAAAGAACTTTCTGCCGCTCCAACCGGGTGATGTGCTATCAACCTATGCAGATATCTCTGATTTAACTGAGGCGGTTGGATTTCAGCCTGAAACTTCGATCGAAGATGGTCTCTTTCAGTTTGCAAGTTGGTATCGCTCCTACTATCAAATTACTGTGAGTACAGCTAATACCAGTTCAATATGAACCTGCACATTACAGCGCTTTGCGCTTAGGTAAACCACAGTTTTTTGTGAGAGAGCCGCGCTCCACGCAGCTCTCTCACCAAAAACTGTGGTGCACCCGATTGAGAAGCGCTTTATATCTT
>JBIKWV010000694.1:0-3666 GCA_044356135.1 Elainellaceae cyanobacterium | reverse complement strand
AAATCGTGTCATTTGCAAAGCAAATGACACGATTTCTTTAGTTCTGAGAAGTGGCGCTGCGCCATTTCTCAGGTGAGATTAGATCTGTTTGCGCCAGAGGTTCCAGGTTGCGCCGAGGGCGGCTCCAGCCCCAACAAACAGACCCATGCCCATGCCTTCCACCTGTTTAAGGACAGGGTCTTGAGTCAGGCATTCGTTGCTGGGGTTGTTAGAAGTGAGGCATTCTTGCAGGGCGGCCTGACTGGTGGTGGCTCCAAAGACGATACCAGCGGCGCTACACAGCAGCAGGATGAGGGCGAAACGTTGCTTATTTCCCATGAGAAGAGGTTAGAGCTGACAGGATAAAATAGGGCACCATTACTCTGGCAAATGAGTACTCAGTTGCACAGTCGTAATCTTACATAAGATTGATGACTTTATATTTTCCTTCATGTAAGGAACACGGATGTTTTACGCGATCGATATCAAAGTGTCGATGCTTTAGTATCCTTACAAAATTAAAACCCATCACTTTTTTGGGAAGACGCGGCTCCGCCGCGTCTTCCCAAAAAAGTTGCTCAACTGAGATCTTGCACCAGAAACCAAAACCCTGATTCTGCCGCCGCAGAGCGGCGGCAGAATCAGGGTTTTGGTTTTTCTTTAAGCAAGGTGCAAGATCTCAGTTTGGCAATTTGCAAAAGTGGGATGCACCCCATCCTCACCAAAACATCGATCGCGATAAAAAACCAAAAGCTGTTCCGTCCACAGCGGGGCAGAACAGCTTTTGGGCTTCTCGAATCCTCTGGCTCTTCAGCGTAACAGTGCAGCTATTCCTTAACTCCGATTTCAGTGGTCTTGTAGGACTTCTCCAGCGTCGTAATTTGCTGGCTCTGGTCGGCCAGAAATGATGCATTGAACCAGCCTGCAAGCAGTGCGTCAGCGGAAAACAAGCCCGCTCCATTCACCAGGAAGAACAGGAAGCAGGAGGCATAGAGCATCGATAGCTCAAGGTAAGGAATGCTAAAGCCTGCCACCAGAACATGGTGATACATGGCAACCAGCATTGTGGAGAACAGCCCCAGGGCGGCAGGACGGGTCAGTAGCCCCGCAATCAGCAGGAGAGAACCGGCCACCTCCGTGAATCCTGCCACATAGCTAAAGAACAGGGGAAAGGGCAAACCGATGACTTTAACGTAAGCTTCGGCAAAGCTTTCAATATTAGAGAGCTTGTCGAATCCGTTGTGAATCATTACAAGGCCAGCAACAATTCTTAAGACACTCCAGGCGGCCTGAGACAAATAGTTTGGCCCCAGCGCTGGCTGTAGTAAGGCGATCGCAGACTTTTTGTAGCGTTGGACGAGAGACATAGGGGTGCTTGTTATAGAAAGGGCTGATACATATCTTTACTAAGAATTATAACGACTTCCATCTAGAGAATCATCAGAAATGCAGCAGGGGTTCGCCAATTTTGTCCATTAGGGTCAGGATGTACCCTCCTCTGAGTTTGTCGGGAGGGGGTTAGGGTACCCTGTGTTTATTCGTCCCCGCAAAATCTCTTATCCGACATGCCCCAGTCCTTCGATAATGAGGCGATCACCCAGATCCAGCCCCAGGATGCCGATCTGTTGCAACAACTGCACCACTGTCGGGAGATGCTGGCGGCAACCCATCACAAGCTGGCTCAGCGGGAGGAGATGTACCAGATTGAATGCAGACGCCTAAATCAGGAACTCGATTCTGCAATGGAGCGATCGCGTCTGCTCCACCAGGTAATCCGAGCTATTCGCAAATCACTTGACCTGGATACCGTCTTCGACACCGTCGGCATCGAGATTTGTCATCTGCTCCGCTTGTGCTGGGTTCATATCGTGCAGTATTCGTCGGATGATCAGATCTGGCAGGTGATCCGGGAGTATCGCAGTCATACTGAGATCCCCAGCAGACTGGGTATGAAAATTCCAGACGCCCATAATCCGCTAGCGGCACAGCTCAAACGCATGGAAGTCGTGCAAATCGATGACACCCATGACTTAGAGGATGAGATCAACCAGAGTATCGCCCAGCGCTACCCCGGAAGGTGGCTGCTCGTCCCCATTCCAAACCTTGGAGATACCTCAAATCCGGATCACACCACCCAAGTCTGGGGCAGTTTGAGCCTGCTGCGATCGCCCCAGGATGAGCCATGGCAGGAGTGGCAGGTGGAAACCGCATGCCTGATTGCCGATCAGTTAGCAATCGCCATCCATCAGGGAAACCTGTACGCCCAGGCCAGCACCGAGCAGAAGCAGACCAAAGCAGCACTGCAAAAGAGTGAGGAGTTGTTTCGCACGCTGTTTGAGCAGGCACCCATTCCCATTAGCGTGATGGATCTTGAAACCTATCGGATTGTGCAGCGAAACGATGCCCACCGTAAACTGTTGGGCTATAACGATGAAGAACTTGCTCAGACGACAGTTGTAGAGAACTCCCATCAGGACGACTGGGAAGCTGATCTGGCTCAGGTGGAACGATTGATTAGCGGAGAACTCTCGACCTTTCAGATGGAGAAGCGACTGATCCATAAGAATGGCTCAGTAATTGATACGAACCTGACCGTTGCCCTGGTGAAGGACACGGAGGGCCGTATCTATTCCCTGGGGATGATAGAGGACATTGGCGAGCGAAAAGCCATGGAAGCGGCTCAAAGGCAAGCAGAGAAGGCGCTACAGGCCAGTGAAGCCCGCTATCGGGCAATCGTTGAGACCCAGACGGAACTGATTACCCGCTTCTTACCTGATGGTACGCTGACCTACGCCAATCCTGCCTACTGCCGCTACTACGGCGGACAACCGGAGGATTTCTTAAACCGCTCCTTTGAGACGGAGATCCATCCCGACGACCTGGATAGGGTGCGATCGCTTCAAGCCAGCCTCAGCCTGAGCAATCCGGTTGTCAGTTACGAACAGCGATGGATCGACCACAATGGTACCCTCCGGTGGCAGCAGTGGACCGATCGGGGGATTTTTGACGCGGAAGGTAGTCTGATTGAGGGTCAGGGGGTCGGAAAGGATATCACCGATCGCAAGCACGCCGAGTTGCAGGCTGCAAAATCACTACACGAAAAGGAGGTATTGCTGCGGGAGATCCACCACCGCGTCAAAAATAACTTGCAAATGATTACCAGTTTGCTACGACTGCAAGCGTCCTATATTGAAGACCCTAGACTGGTGGAACCTCTGCGTGACAGCCAGAGCAGAGTCAAAGCAATGGCGCTGGTGCATGAGCAACTCTACCGCTCTGAGAATCTGGCGCGGGTCAACTTTGCAGAATATATCGATAGTCTGGTCACTCATCTCCAACGAGCTTACGCGCTCACAACCCATCAAATACAGTTTCGGCAGGAGATCGCATCCGTCGAGTTAAATGCCGATCAGGTCGTTCCCTGTGGACTGATTGTTAGTGAACTCATTTCTAATGCAATCAAACACGCCTTTCCCCCCTGTGCATTCCCGAACGAAGCTGAAATATATATTGGATTCACTAAAGCGATCGCAGGACATTATGTCTTGCAGATTGCTGATCACGGGGTTGGTCTGCCACCAAACTTTAACCTTTCCAGCGTTGAGTCCTTAGGCTTTCAGTTGATTACTGCGCTGACGCATCAGTTAAGGGGCAAAATGTTATTAGATCAAGAATCTTGCTTTGCAA
>JBIKWV010001101.1:0-3667 GCA_044356135.1 Elainellaceae cyanobacterium | reverse complement strand
GAATTGCAATGGAAAAAGAGCAAAAGGTGGTTGAGAACTTCTTCGGTGTTGAAGCTTTGCCAGAAGACACAATTTTAATCTTTCCAATAGCCCATCGAACTGATGAAAAGGGGCAATCGTGGAAAGCATTTTCAGGGAAAGCTGACATCTATCTTGGTGGTCTGGAGTCAATTGGGTTTGGACATTGTGAACTGACATTGGAGGGGCTGTAGAAAATGGCATGGGAACCATACAATCTGGATCAGATTGCGCATGACCTGGTTTACGCTCGGAAAGACATTAAATCAAAAGATGAAAATGTGCTGAACCAGGTCTACAAGATGCGGACGACTGTTGCCTATGGGTTAGAGCGTTTCTGGGGTGAAAAGTTGCGGTTGAGTGGCAAAGAGTCAGAATACTGGGAAATGACATGGGATAAATTAGTGGAAATTATGGGGATAGCAGGTATTGATATCCCCAATCACGATGACTCTAATCGGCAAATCACTGAGCTGTGGCTGGATTCTAAAGAGAAGAGGGATGATCGCAAAGTGACATTAGCCGTATTAACTCAGCTCTGTGATTGCATGATCTGGTGGACGCAGCGCTATAAGAAAGCTTGAGCAAGATGGAATGGGGAGGAAATGACGATGGCAGAGAAACCAAAGCCCAAACTAAAACCAAAGCAAGGAACAACTAACCAATCATCCCAGAAGTCACCTTCTGATGCAAAGACTGCTGGCAATAACCCCTCAACTGCTTTGCATTCTTACGCTCAAGATATTCCTCTAATGTTTCAGGCACAGGCGAAAGATCTGGACAGAGGCAACATTCAGTATGTAGGTGATGGGGGGAATAACGATCCACCGAAGTATGAAAGGTGGGTCAAAGAATGGTTGGTAGGCTGTCCGCCAAAACCAGAGAAGATAGATGAAAATCTTCCAGTCTGGAAAAGAAAGCTCGTTCAGACAACAGTAAAGCTGCCTCAGTTTGGGGCAAGTGTAAAGACCTGGACGTACCAGATCCGCTGGCGAATGGTGACAAATGGTGGACAGGATGGAGACTTGATTCGACCTGTCATTGGTGCCAAAGGAATTCCCTTTTTCCCTGGCTCCAGTATGAAGGGGGCATTTCGCAATGCCTGTCCAGAAGAGAATCGCCTGCGGTATTGTGGCGGAGAAGTTATCGATGAGAAGGGTAATAGACGGACAAAACCAGGAATTCTGCGCTTTCATGGAGGATATCCGACTGATATGGACTGGGCAGAACCCAGTCGGTTAGTTGATATTGCTCACGGGCAACAACCCTATCAGGTAATGAAAAGCACAAAAGATAAAGGAGAAAATGCCAACGTCCAAATTTCTCTCTATCAGCCCCGATTTAGATTTGGTATCTCCTGCCCTGAACTCCCTTCAAATTCAAAAGAGTGGGATGAGATCAAGAAAATTTGGGAAAAAGCTCTGGGATATGGAATAGGCTCACGAGTTAGCGCGGGCTATGGCTATGTGGAAGAGGTGCAAACCAGTAGCGATCGGGTATTGTTATCCGTTTATTTGAATGGAAAAGGAGTCTCATCGCAGATGCTCCTTAAATCATCTAAAGAGGAAAGATACAAAACTCCTGAGTTCCGCCCAAATATGTTTAAGGCGGCTCTTCGTGGGCACACTCTCCGCATTCTTGGAGGATTGGTTGACGATAAGACAGCAAAAGGTTTGACTCAAAAAATCTGGGGAGGAATTCCAGAAAAAGGAGAAAGCGATAAAGCTGTTGTTGGACTGGTGGGGATTGACTTCTTCATGGAAGGAAAGCATCAGCAAGGAGAACATATTTATAAACAAATCACAAAGGCTGCAAGACAAGTTGAAGTGAGAATGCCAATCTACGAGTTGAGTAATGGCAGGCTTAACTTAATTCGCAATGATACGATAAAATCAGAACTAGAAACCTTTTTGATCAGTTTAATCAAGTTTTCTGTTCTTTTGGGAGGATTTGGTAAGTCTTGGCGACGAGTTCACCACAAGGTATTCAACTCCAGTTATTTCAGCAAAAATGATAAACCAATGATTGGTTGTCATTGGGAGTTGACAAAGTTATCTCAGAGTTTCTCGGTTAATCCTAATCCAGATCTGAGTGGCATCACCAGTTTTATAGAAGAAATTAGAGAGCAAGCGATCGTCTGGATTGAATCAGAACTTGGTAGCTATCAACCTGGATACGCTCAAGATTGGCGCGAGGCATGGCATTTGAACAAGGTTCAGGTCTGGGGAAGAATAACTGATAAGAGAAGCCATGCTGTAGCCTGGTTTCACAGTAATTATCAGAATCAACAAACTATTTACAAGTCAGCGCTAACTGGGTCAATGGGACGGATTGGGCGAATTTGGCATCGAATGTACCCTATTGAAAATGGATTCGTTGAACTGCTGACAATCTTTCCAGATGATTCCAAACAGACAAAAGATTTTCTTGAATTTTTGAGCAGTAGCGGAAGTGGATTTAATCAGTTGTGGGGAGGTAGGCAATTATGAATATCTGGATTTTGACAGTTGGTGGCAGCGATGTTCAACTCAAGACTAATGCAAACTGGCAGAAGTTATTCGCTTCTGGTCGTAGCCAATTGGAACCTGATCGCGGATTCAGACCATTAGAAGATCCAGATAATCATCGGTTCCAGATCCCTGCAAGGGTTATGGGAATTATCTACAGCCAACCGCAAGCAGAGCAGCACTTTGATGAATTGGTTTTCCCACTCATTGACAGCTTCCTTGGCAAGATCAAGGATAAGTCAATCCACAAGATCATTCTGGTTTTGAGTGATCAATCTATATTTAGCATTAAAGATCGTAGCTCTCAACGTCACGCCTATTGGCAAGATACCTGTACATTACGACCTATCGTGGAGAAGTATCTCAAGAAGCAGTTAGAAGATAGTTCTTCAAGTCTAACATTCCAACCACTGACTCTAAGATCCACTTCAACGTCTGAAGGATTAGACAATTGGAATAGTGTTCTCAGGTTAGTGCAGGATGAGTTCTCGTCAATTGAAGCAGATGATGGAACAATTTATGTAAGCCATCAAGCAGGAACGCCAGCAATTTCCTCGGCGGTACAGTTCAGCAGTTTGGCAAGGTTTGGCGATCGCGTCAAGTTCCTCGTCAGTAATGAGCACAATCCTAAACTCACTGATTTTGTAGAAAGCTCCAGGTACTTGCAGGGTATTCACATAGAACAAGCAAAAAAGTTACTCGATCGCCATGACTATTCTGGTGTGCAACAGTTGATTGGAACTCATCTGAAAAATGAAGCCCAGTTTCTGCTTAATGCTGCTATTCAGTGGAACTTTGCCAAGTTTCAGGAATTCGTTCAAGAACTGGAAAAACACCCAAATTTTCGAGTAATCGTTCAAGAGCGCACCAAAGAGGAGAATTGGTGGTGGACTGCTTATGAAGCTGCTTACCTTGCTCTAATTCGCCTTGGCAAGCAGGGAGATAAGGATGCCGCCAAAGATACAGTTGATGCTTTATTTCATAGTTTTCGAGCTATTGAAGGAATGTTTACTGAATGGGGTATTTATCAGTTTAAAGATCATATTCATATCAGAGATGATCGCCCCTATCTCCAGGCGACGATTTTAGAGAAAGAACAATACTTTAGCCGGGTTAAGTATAAGAATCAAGATGGTGAGCAA
>JBIKWV010000033.1:0-12758 GCA_044356135.1 Elainellaceae cyanobacterium | reverse complement strand
CTGCTCAGTGGAGCCGCGATATCTCTGTCTCATTTGAGACTCTATCTGGTCAAAATTCAATTTTTCGAGGTTCCCTCTTAATTATCCAGTCATTTAGTGAGACAGAGAAGATCAACCTAAATTATTTTAGATGCACCTATTCAAATTGATAAGTTCAAGACAAAGAGAGTGATGAAGTTCGAGGTTTTTCCCAATTGGCCCTGCCCCAAAAGGGGCGATCGCACTTGATATTTTTCAGCAACTGGATCTGCTGGCTTTGGGTGCTGACAACCTGCATCAATTCCTCCCGCAGAGAAGATAAATCTCGTTGAAACTGACGCCTCATCTGCTCTGATTCCTGGACTACCAGATCCTGAATCTGTCGATTCACCATAATCGGTAAATCTTGCAGATGTTCCTGTCCCTCCTGGATCAACTGCTCCAATCGTTGAACCTGTGTAGAAAATCGCTGGAGATCTTCTTCTCCACCCAGTTGGGCGGTAATCTGTTCCATTGCTCGAAACAGATCTTGCAACTGTTGTTCGCGCACCTGAACCTGCTGCGCGAATGTCTCACTCCGGGCAACCTCCTGCTGAACAAGGTCAGCACACTGCTGAACCTCTTGATGGCGGATCTGAATATCTCCAAACTGACGTGCAATCTGCGCCTCAACTTCCGCCTGCTGCTGTTGATGGTTCTGAATGCGGGTCTCTGCCCTGAGTAGAGCAGAGGCATTCGCCTCCATCTGAGTCAGTTGCGCGGTTACCCGCTCAGCCCCACCCAGGTCTTCCAACACACGGCTCAGGTGAAGCGCCTCCTCCTGTAACTGCTGTGCCTGCTGAGAAACTTCCTGCGCGAGTGTTTGGGCACCTTGAATCTGTGTGCTCACTTCAGCAAACTGCTCAATTCGTGACAGATCCTCCTGAAACCGCGCCAGTCCGCCCCATTGTTCTAAGGTTTCTTGAAATTGAGCGGACACTGCAAATCCCTGCTGGAGCATCTGACGCTGATGTTCCAGATGGAGCAACTGACGCTCGATCTCTGCTGCCTGTGCTCGCAATTGGTTCAAGTTTTCCCGGCATTCTAAAGCTGCGGTCTCAATCTGCTGTCTGGCCACCTGAACCACCTGGGGGTCCCATGCTTGAGACAGGCCCAGTTCAATTCGCTCCATCAATTGATGGAGCGCGTTTAATGTTGTCTGGTCTGACGGATGTTCATTGACATCCTCCCCGCGCTGAAGCGACGGGGATTCCCTACCTAGAGGTTCAGACATAGATGTTCTCCTAATAGATGGGTTGACACTTCACAGGTTGCTACCAAGTCGAACTTGGATTTACGTCTTCCTCCATGTCCGTTTTGAGCTTCCGAGTGTCCCCCGGCGGCTTTGATATTCAGAGCAGCGGTCAGGCGTTTTGCCACCGTGCCAGACGGGCTGCAACCCACTCGTCCAGCAACACCATCAAATTTCCCCGGCGCTGAAGCAGAGCGGCAAAGGGGCGATCGTGCTGTTCCTGCTCACGCGGCTCACCATAAATTTGATTCAACCGCTTCGCCTCAAAGGGAAGCCCCCGGCACTCTAGATCGCTGACAATCCCCGCAATGACATCGGCATAGGCCAGAGGATCGGTCGCTTGCAGCGGCTGTACTACCGCAGCCGCAGCCCAGGAATACCCCAGACTTCTGAGGAGGAGCGATCGCAACCGGGGACGAGCTGCTAATTCCGGTTTCTGGAGCAGGGAATTGAGGTGAGAAGCTACCGCCGAGCGACGAGCATAGAGCCGCGCGACCATCTGCTGCTCCAGGTGCAGGATGGCATCTCGCTCCATGCGAAATCGTTCCACCACCTCATACCAGTCCCAGTACAGAAGTGGCGGGGACTGCTCCACCCCCGCCAGGATAAGGTCTTCAATGCCGCGCTGTTCGGTCTCATTAAACTGCAACTCATTGATGATTTCGGTAATCCATATCAGGGCATCCTCCACCGCGACCGGGTCATTCACATCCACCTGTTCGCAACAGGGCAAAACCTCCTCCGTCCCTGGATGCTGGATCTTGGCAGTCTCAAGCAGATCTCGCCCGATCGCTGCCAATTGGTCTTCTGTCGTTACCAGCAGCAACCGATGCCGCGCCCGCGTTAGCTGGGTATACCACCGGGTATAGGCTTCCAACTGGCCACCGTGGGCAGGGGCAGCGAAAATGCAGAATGCGATGCAGGCATCAAACTCCCGCCCCTTTGCCTGAGACACGGGAATAAATTGCAAGTATTGGTGCAGATCAGACCCGGTGACATGATAATCATCACTGCACAGTAGGCGTGCCCGAGCAGCCAGCCGCCACTGCAAAGAGTACTGCTGCTCCCAGACACTTACTTGCTCCGACAGATGCCTCCTGAGGGGCTGCAAACACTGCTCAGCAGCCCTCAGATCAGGGAACACCAGTACCCTGACCGCATCCCCCGGCTGTTCAAAGCAATCCGCAGGGTCTGTTGTCGGTTGCAGCTTTTTTGCTGCCCACTCCTGAGCCATCCTGGCAGCTTTAGCCTGGAAGGCATTCGCCAGCGCCAAAATTCGCTGGGTCGTCCGAAAATTGGGCCAGTGGACTTCTTGCACCCCCTCCAGATGCAGGGTACCCCAATCAAAATCAACGGGAGCAATCCGCTGATTCATATCCCCTAACAGCCACAAAGAAGCCTGGTGGCCTTGGGTTTGCTGCCAGTGATAGCAGATCTGTTTCAAACACTCGATTTCATCTAGCAGGTAGTCCTGGGCTTCGTCAATGATCACAACGGTGCCGTGGGTCTGAGTCAGCGGTTGCAGCGGTGATGTTTGGAGGTGGGCTCTCAGCGCACGGGCTAGATCTACTCGACAGAGGCGATCGCCCAGGGATGCCTGCCATGCATTGCAGGAAATCCTTCGTAACTCTCTAATCCGGGTCTGGTTATCGGTATAAACCACACCTCCGGTAACATCGTCTGACCGCGCAAAGAGTTGATAGAGTAAAACATCCCGGTCGGTAATGGGGGCATAACCACGGGTAGACCAGTGACAACTTTGTTCGGCGACGCTTTGCAAACAGGCCAGTTCCTCTGACGGTTCCATTACCTGGGCACAGAAGGTAGGAAACTGAGACCGCAACCACTGCTGAAACGTGCCAATGAAAAAACGTGCTGAATTCTGCTGCAAAATTCTGCGGATGCAGCGGTATTGCATCACCTGCTCGTTAATTAAGACTTTGGGAAGAAGAAAAATAACGTTGCATTCACTCTCGCAAAACTCACTTGCTTTCTCAGCAGCGGTGAGGGTTTTACCTGTCCCCGGCGGCGCTTGGGTGATGATTGAACGAAACCCGACGTGTTGAGCAAACCCCCCATAAACTGGGTAGGTCTGGCGCACCGCTTCTCGCTGAAGTTCACTCACGACCGCCGCATAGTGATAGCCTTCATTAATAAACGCATCCCAGTTGTCTGCGAATTCACCGCTCCACAGGTAGCGAGGTTCACGAGGCAGGGCAGCAAAGTCCTGATGAAAAACATCCTCAGTATCACCAGCCGCCCGCCGTCCGGCTGCAATCACCAAACTGACCTCTGGCCATTGGCATTGATCAAGAAACAGGCGGAGATAAGTCCCTCCCTCAGTTCCCCGTTTGTGATAAAAAATATGATTGTTTCCATGCAGTCGCTCTAGAGCCAATTCGCCGGACTGCAACCTCAGAAAAATCTCAGGGATGAGCTGATTGTTCATACTGGAGCGAAGACCGCGTAAATCTTGAATCGCTCGACGAGTCAGGTGGATGCTGGTCATTTCTCAGGTGGATGCAAATATAAAGACACACGATCTCTGCAATCTGTCGTTCTCGACACTGAACGGCAGCCCGGAGCAGACTGAGATCATCACGACCATCAACGCCCAACCCCACAAAGAAAGAAGAGTTTAGATTTCTGAAATAAAGCGCGACTCAGAGGCGATCGCCCAACGTAAAACACTCCCGTACTGTAATGTGTCCCCGATTGATCAGCAATTGAGTAGATGCGAATGACGAAATCTCAGGGGCCATAGAGTCCTGCAATGGCTCGCCCCGTACCACGAATGGTCTCCACCAATTCAGGGGGACCAGCGACTCTGACACAATCGCCAAATCCCAGAATCCACCGACGCAAATTGATATCCTCCAATGACCAGCGTGGGAGCTTCACCTGAAACCGATGGGGATGGGTGGGATCAGGGCTTTTGGGCAACGTAAAGATGGCAACCTGTGGCTGTGTCATGGCAAGCGGTGACAGCCTGGGGGACATCTTCATCTGGGCGATCGGAAATCGCTGGGTTCCTTCACTGACGAATCGAAATGCACTGTCATCGAACCAAAGCTCCACAGTGATACAAACCGCATCTCGAACTGCCGCTGTTTTGCTCAGAAACTGCCGCTGCTCCTCTGCACTGCGCCCCAGATATAGTCCCCCACAAGCCTGGTACAGCTGCTGCAATCGCGCTAAAGAGATCTGCTGCTGCTGGCGATCGCACCGGTGGGGTTGGGGATATCCCCGAAATAAGCGGTCCAGGCGCTCAAACTGCAATAGCCCTTGATGGAGTCCCTCCACCAGCTCAAAACCGAGATACCAGCCAACATTGTGAAACACAATTTGCAGGGGACACACGCAAAAGAAAGCATCGAGAGTGCCTGGATAGCGCCCAACCCCCGAAAATCGCTTCAACTCAAGAATGTGTCCCTGCTCAATCTCGTCCTCCAATTGTTCAATGTTTCGCGCCAAGGCAGAGTGAGGCAGCAACTGAGGGTCTGCAATTGCGCGGTGAAAGATCGACCGGACAGGATAAATAGACTGAGTACTTAACTGGCTCTGCCGCATCCGCTCGTCAAAGATTTTAAATAGCTCTAGGGCAATGGGGTCCTGCAAATGCTTGACCTGAGCTTGTAGGACGTGAAACACCTGTGTCAGTTGGGGAGCCGATAGAATACCCGTACCGATAAAGTATCCCCGCTTCAGCGCAAACTCTGGCAGAATTCGGAATGGCTTGAGAACCCGTTCAATATCTTTGCGAATGGCATCCCCCTGCTCTCCATCCACAACACCTGAGCGCTGCATCGCCGACACCAGACTCCCGAGGCTTCCCTGGTTGGCATCCCAGAGAAAAGGATGTTGTAGAATAAATCGAACGGTTGTGAGCAATCGCTTAAATGGTTCCCAGTCCGAGTAGGGATGGGTCGCTGTATTCAGCACATTCACCTCAGAAATCTTTAATTCCTCAGTGCTCGCCAGAGGGCTAAGGAAATGATTGTCCTCCAGCCATTCTAAATCCGTAGCAATCGCATAGGGATCAGCATAGAGGTCACCGCACAATCGCTGCATCACGGCGCAGATCTCTGACAAATCGGTCTCAAATGAGACGGGTTCTCCGATTAGCTGGTGCAGTAAATCTGGGTTGGTAACCTGTAACTGGCCCAGCCCAGGATAACGCGCCAGCAGGCTGACCAGATGTAGCAGGCGGTCAAAATCCAGCAGGCGGGAATAGAGATGGAAACGAATCCGACGGTTTTGGGTGCGATTGCCCCGGTTGATGACACTGCGGTGAATTTGCTGCACTCTGGCTTCTATTTCGCTCACCAGGTCTGGGGATTGAGCAGGATTGATTTCATAAACCCCCACAAACCCCTCTGCTGCCAGGGGCGGAAACGCGCTTAAGCGTCGAAATGATCGCTCCATGACTTCTAAAGGCACTTCCCGTCCGCGCTGCTGGTTCCACATTTGGCAAACCTGCCGGGGTGTTTTGAGATGCCAAGCTATCCATTGAACTGGAAGGGGCGCAAGTTTCTGGAGTAACCCCATCCGCCAGACCCGACTGGCATTGGTTGCATCATAAATGATGGTTTGCTGTTGGGCGATCGCCATCTGCATGGCTGAAATCACAAGTGGTTCAATTTCTATCCAATTTCCCTGGTGCTTTTCGTCTCCATAACGAACTTCCCGAAGCTGATCAGTTGATATTACCTGACTATGGCGCATCCTCCGGTTCATCTGAGCAGCCAGTGTAGATTTACCACTGCCGGGTGGTCCGATCAAAAAATGGCCGATGAGTGGAGTGGTCATCGCAGCACAGGATTCAAGTTTTGTAAGGACACGCAGATTGACGCACTTACTGTACTTTTAGTCTAACTAAGACTATCGAAATTTTATTAGATTAAATTTATTTTTCAATTTTTTCAATTATCAACTTTTTATCCATAAAAATACTATGGTCAAATGAGTAAATATCCGTATAACACTGAAATGTGTTCGCCCCTCACCCTAAAAATAAACACACCAATCCTGTCACTACCCGCTCACACAGGCAGACGGGAGAAGACTGAGATCGAGTTGACCATCAACGCCCTACTCCTCTTCATCAGTGGGTCTATGCAGTTGTCCTTCAGGAAAGAGTCTATCGATCACCCTCCTACACCCGAATAGAAAGACCCTCCTTCTTCTTATTAAGCCAACAGCCCCAATTTACGCAGATCGTTACCCTTCGTTACTCATCCGCCAGCACAGCCAGGAGCAGAGCAATCCCTCGCACGACTCCAAATCAAAGCGATCCGCCAACAGCCCCCCCTTGCAGAGAAAGACAAACACTTCCGCATCGAATCACCTCACTACTGGCTACTACTGTGGATGGCGAAGGGTAGCATCGCTATTTTTCTTGTATGACTCTTGCCTTATATTGCTCTACTTAGGCAGCTATTCAAAATAAGTTGAACATATTTTTACTGTTCATTCTCGCAATATGTCCCGTTACAGTTGCATTTAACTGGCAAGCCCCGAAACTGCGGCTATGCACCAATGGCATAGAAGCGAGAACGCAGAATTTATACATCGCATCAAAAATGATTCAGGAGGGGGCAAAAACGTACAAGTTATTCTGGATAACTAACTAAGAGACAGCGTCTAGTAGACGACCTGCGCGCAACTACGCAAAAACCTGTTTAGAAGAATAAGTGTTTTCCGGGTTTTCTGGATTTTCTGGACATTAGAGAATGAAAGCTAAGATGATGTTTCTTAATTCAAGGATGATTTTTTGCAGACGGCCGCGCTAAGCGCGGCCGTCTGCAAAAAATCATCCTTGAATTCATCACTCAACTAACTAAAACGAGTTCCCCACGATCATGGCTTTAACTTCAATTACTTCGACGTCTCAAGATGGCTCCTTCGAATTACTGGCTACTGAGCTTAAAATCCCACCTGCTCTGGCTAATAATTCTGGCAGTACGATTACAATCTCCCTGACGGCGACGGGGCAGTGGTCCTTGCTCACCTCCAAAACATCCGACCCTGGCATGATTAAGTACAGTACGCCATCTGATGGCGATGGTTATGCCCGTGACAAAAACGATGAGAAATTTGCTTTTAAGTATCCCAATTTGAATCCAGCCGCCCTGGTTGGTGAAATTAAAGACGCTAATGGCAACACAAAGCTTGTGGTGAGCGGCAAACAGCAAAGCTTTGAATTGCAACCAGGAGATACGGTATCTTTCATCGCCAATGACGATCCTAAGTGGTACGGCGATAACACGGGCAAGTTGACGATTGCCTATTCTGCTACAACTAAAGCATCGCAAACTGAATCTGAGCAAACTGCGCCAGCAGTGATCACTGATCTCTATAACACGGGGGTTGATAGTGCCCGTCAGGTTTTGGGGGATAGTATTCCTGACCCCCACTATACGTTGGCAACCTATCCAGTCGGTACAGTCACTCCTGGCGTTACCACTCCCAACGAGGATTTAGCACCCATCAACTGGATTGAGAACAGCAAAACCGCCCGGTGGATTGGCCCCAATACCCCTTCTGCTAACGGGCCGGTTGGCGACTATAGCTATAAAACGACCTTCACACTTCCTGGTTTTTCTGAAGCCTTGATTGTCGGTGAGCTTGCTGTGGATGACACAATTACTGATATTCTGCTTAATGGGGTATCGGTGGGCAATCCAGTTTCTCTAAGCTCTTGGACAAAGATCAGTCGTTTCTCAATTTCGCAGGGGTTTATTGTTGGTACCAATACCCTTGAATTTAAGCTGAATAGCATCGGTGGGCCAACGGGTCTGCGAATTGATGGTATTAGTGGAACCTACAAACCCGCAGTCACTGCGGCTAATGTGGCACTCAATGCTCTGACCAATCAGACAGTTTTTATTGAAAACCTGGAAACCAAGCGGTATCTGTTCTCTGATGGTGCTTCTATCAAGGGTGATAGAGGAGCAGAAGGTGGTTGGTTAGCTTCTAGTGGTTTTGAAAGCCCTAAAGTAGTAGGATCTGACGCTAACTATTACAACCGTGCTTATTGGAAGATTATTCCCTCTGGTGAATATTTCCTCATTGAAAACCTGGAAACCAAGCGTTACCTATTTTCTGATGGATCTGTAATTACAGGAAACCGGGGTGCTGAAGGCGGTTGGTTAGCTTCTAGCGGTTTTGCAAGCCCTAATGTGGTTGGGGCTGATGCGAATTACTACAATCGTGCGCTCTGGAAGATTATCCCCACAAACGGTGGTTTTCTCATTGAGAATCTGGAGACTAAGCGTTATTTATTCTCTGATGGCAGTCCTATTTCGGGTGATCGAGGAGCCGAAGGGGGCTGGTTGGCTTCTAGTGGTTTTGCAAGCCCTAACGTGGTTGGGGCTGACGCTAATTACTATAATCGTGCTATCTGGAAGATCTACCAAGCTTAGTCACTATCCTTTTGGAATGCCACTTGATATAGGGCGATCGCCATCGGTGCTGCTCACTAAGGGGCTTGCCATAAAATAAAATCCCAATAAAATCCCAGTTTTCACTTGGCGCGGCGACGCCGCGCCAAGTGAAAACTGGGATTTTATTAAACAGCAGATCCCTAACAACTTAGGGATCTGCTGAATACTGGTTACCCTGGTGTCACGTCTCAAACTAGTTTGGTTCTTACGCACTTTTGGTGAAGGTTTGGCAGACTGGGAGTAGGGATATTCAGCCAGGAGGGAATTCAGTTCATTTATCCTCTCATCAGTCAACTTTTACCGGATTCAAAGCATCTCAGTTTAGAGCAAGAGGTGATTGAGGCAAGCGCAGGGCAGATCACCCTCCAACTTGCTTCGACTCATCTCCTTGCTGCTTACCCCATTTGCCAACAGTTGAGCCAACGGGTTCATAGTCGCTACGAGCGCACACTGTGGGATTTGAACTGGGCAGAATGTCGAGTGACGTTGAAAGTCACAGTTCGTAAACTGTTCTGTGACAATCGGGAGTGTCAACGCCTCCTTTTCACAGAACGGTTGCCGCAACTAACGGCACCGTGGGCGCGGCGACCCCATCGGATGACTCAACAAGTTCAAGGCACTGGCGTTGCTTTAGGGGGCAATTTCTGTGTGGAGACACTACGGCTGAAGAAAGAATAGACATAGGAGGTGATTGCCCTTCTGTGTAACACTAGCACACTCTGTTGGGTTATTAGTATTTCCATGGGCAAAAGGATTGATGAATTGACTCAATTACAAGCCAAAAAAGGTGATCTCAATAAATTCAGAACAGCGTTTTTGCGAATGTTTTTGTTGATAAGCTTCATTACTCTGGTATTTGGCGGCTCAAGTTTACCGATGGCTATTAGTGTGGAGCCAGAAACACTCACAATAATAGCCATCGCTTTATTTCCGCTATATATATAGCTATCCTGTTTGATGTGTGAGAGGGGTGCAGGAGTAGAATCCCTACGTGGGGGTGGTGCTCCCACACTCTCTTTTTTCAACCGATTTAGGATCGCTATAGTGCCAGAGTGAATAAAGCTTTCAAGCTTATATTGACATTGCGATACAGAAGCATGATTTAAGCTCAATGCCTGTATTGCATTTGAATCTGAGGTTAGTTAGAAAGAAGAGCTTGCGTTAGGTGAGATAGGTGCAGAGTGATGGTGAATAGTTCTGAGCAACCAAGCGCAGACGATCCCGCACTGGGTGGGCAAGTTGCGGCACCCTGTTCTGGGGTAAACTCGGCTGCGATTGAGGGTGTAAAGCAACGGCTCAAAAGTACGGACGAGGCAGTGAGGCTCGGTGCATTACAATCAGCACTGGAGTATGGAGAGGTAGGATTTGATCTGGTAATCGCTGCCTTGAGGGATAAGTGTGGGGTTCTTGCTTGGACTGCTTGCACTCTTCTGGAGCAACGAACAGAACTGAAAGCGGAGGAGGCGTTACGCAATTATGGCTTCTCGTACTCCTATAAGGTAGTAACGGTGAATGAACAGGGGAGGGTGATTCGACGAGAGCATAAGAAGGTTCGTGTGTTTCGAGAACAGATTGGGAACACCGTACTGGATCTGCTACCCATTTCAGCAGGACACTTTGTGATGGGATCGCTTGCTTTCGAGAAAGAGCGTCGAGATCGAGGTCTCAATATAGAATGCCCACAGCATGAGGTGAGAGTAGATCTCTTTTGGATGGGGCAATATCCTATAACGCAGGCCCAGTATGAGGCGTTCATGGGGGAAAACCCCAGTTATTTCAAAGGTGCGAAGCGCCCAGTAGAGCGAGTGAACTGGTACAAAGCAATGGAGTTCTGCGATCGCCTCTCCAGACGTACTGGAAGTTTTTTTCCGTCAACTCATTTCTGAGGGCAGTCGGTGAGTAACATCCATTTTGATCAGGTTTCTTACAAATTTCCTGGAGCATCACGTTGGGCGGTGAACCATTGCAGCTTGACAGTTGAGACAGGCAAGCTAGTGGTGATTTTGGGGCCTAGCGGCTGTGGCAAAACGACCCTGCTCAAGATGGTGAATCGCCTGTACGAACTCACCTCCGGCAAGATCTCGCTGAATGGACAAGATATTCGACAGATCAAGCCCACTACCCTGCGACAGCAGATCGGCTACGTGCTCCAGCAATCTGGGTTATTTCCTCACATGACGGTGGCGCAGAACATTGCGGTAGTTCCAAAACTGCTGGGCTGGTCGCGCACCCGCACTCAGGAGCGGATTGATGAGCTAATGACACTGGTTCAGCTTCCCCCAGAGGAGTTCCGCGATCGCTACCCCGCCCAAATCTCTGGCGGACAGCAACAGCGAGTTGGTCTAGCCCGTGCGCTGGCTGGAGATCCCCAGGTGATGCTAATGGACGAACCTTTTGGCGCGATCGATGCGATCACCCGTGCTTCTCTGCAGAACGAAATCCTTCGTCTCCAGCGGCAGCTCCAAAAGACCATTCTATTCGTCTCCCATGATGTCGAAGAAGCACTGCGATTGGCCGATTGCATTCTGATTATGCGCGACGGGCAGGTGGTTCAGTATGATACACCCTCTACCATTCTCACCCAGCCTGCCGATGAGTTCGTCTACAACTTGATGGGCGCTGACGACAGGCTGCGGCATCTTAGCCTACTCAAAGTAGAAACAGTGATGACTAAGACTGTCACGCAGTGTCAGCAGAATGAAGGTCTCAAAATTGCCAAACACGACAGTTTACGAGATGCCCTTTCTCTGATGCTTCGTACAGGTTCTGCACGGCTGACTGTATTGGACAATAGCTCCCCTGTTGGGTTCCTCACTCTGGAGCAGATTCGAAATTCTGCCAATCTTGGAGAAGAAGCTTGATAATGCGATCGCTCTTGTATTGTTATTGGAAAGGATGGACTTAGCTGATCAATCCAGAGCGGAGTGCCTTCACTACCGCTTGAGTCCGATTGTCCACATGCAGCTTAGTGAAGAGATGGCGGATATGAGACTTAACAGTGCCAGAACTAATGAAAAGCTTGGCTGCGATCTGTGCGTTGTCATTGCCTTGACTGATTAGAATCAAAATTTCTCGTTCACGTTCTGTCAAGTCAGATGCTTTAGCCGGACGTTCTCCCGGCGGCAGAGTACGAATATGGACTTTAGGTGGATATACTTCAGAATCGGAGCTATAAATGTTTTTTAGAATAAAGTGAGAGACTGCTGGGTCAATCCAAGATTGACCTTGAGCCGTGATCAGAATTGACTCGACTAGTCCGTGAGTGTGTCTTCTCTTCAGACAATAGGAGTCAGCTCCCGCAGAAAAGGCGTCTAAGACACTTTTTTCTGTATCTTGCACTGTCAGAACCAGAATCTTGGTGGTGAGGCTTTTATTCTTGAGTTGGAGTTGCTTGAAGCGTTGAATGAGCGTAATTCCAGAAATGCCGGGAAGATCAATGTCGAGAATTGCGATATCCGGGTGAAGCGTCTGCAGTAATCTGAGACCAGAATAACCATCTCCTGCCTCACCAAGGATTTTCAACTCAGGATACCTCAGAGTTTCACGCAATCTGATGCGAGAGTGCAAGTGGTTGTCCACAATGACAACGCTGAAAGGGGGCATGAGAATGCTTGTTATCGACAAAAGGAGCAGCTAAAAGCATATAGCCAAGGGGTTTAGGAACTTTGAAGAACCGATGTGGCGAGTCAATCAGAGATAAACGCTCCAGGGCAATCACCATTGTATCTTTGAGATTTCACTGAAAGTTTTTCATGCGATTTGAGGCGGCTTCAGAATATATTTTACAACACAAATCCTCCTTACTGAAGGGGAGAGTTTGATAGGGGATGCAATGCCCCTGGCTTCAGACATAGGGCATTGCATCCCCTATCAGATCTTGTTGTAGCAATTAGCGAAAACGGGTAACTAACTATCTATCGGGATCATCCGAAATCTTTGCATACACTTGTTCTACTGTTCATGGTGGAATCGTTCCATAAGATTTGAGTCTTGCGGTTCATGCTTGTTCTGGAAACGAGGCTCAGAGTGAATCCCACCCAGTT
>JBIKWV010001103.1:0-10090 GCA_044356135.1 Elainellaceae cyanobacterium | reverse complement strand
TCAGCCCCGAACAACTGCGTTCGCCCAGCATCAGAGCTTTGCTAAGCGAACGCCGACCTTCGCTGATTGTATTTGATGAGGCGCACTGCATTAGCCAGTGGGGGCACGATTTTCGACCCGACTACCGCTACGCGCCCAAATATTTCAGCGAACTCTATAAAGAACGAGAACAGCCCTTGATAGCGTTGTTGACAGCGACCGCCACATCGGCAGTGCGTCAGGATATCAAAGCGCTGTTTGCCCAGCATCAAATTCTCATCCAGAACGAGATTCGCTCCAGCAATGTGCGCAGCAATCTCACCTATGAGATTATCCCCACAACGAAACAAAACAAAGACCTGATGCTACTAACGCAGGTGCAACAGGCGATCGCTCTGGGGGGCGCTGTTCTGATCTACACCACAACCCGCAAAAATGCAGAACGGGTATCTCACCTGCTGAATCAAAAGGGCATTGAGGCAACGTTCTATCACGGCAAAATTTCCAGAGACGATAAACAAGCGATTCTGCAAAAATTTAAGGCGAAGGAACTGGATGTGATTGTGGCAACCTGTGCTTTTGGCATGGGTATCGATCGCCCTGATGTGCGAGCGGTCATCCACCACACGCTGAGCGGCAACCTGGAAGCATACGTGCAGGAAGCAGGACGCGCTGGACGCGACGGAAAGCCTGCCATATGCTCGCTGTTGTTTGATCCACAAGATGCCGACATGGCATTCTTTCTTCAGAGCTTGAACCAGCTCTCGGAACCAGAAATCCGAAATTTATTCCGCGCAGTACGGAGGTTGCGCGAGCAAATTTATCGCAAAGCTTCAGAAGAATATTTCTGGGTCAGCGCCAGCGAGATCTTTCAGGCCAGCGACCTGGATGAAGAATTCGCCTCAGAGAACGAACAGCGAGACACCAAAATTAAAGTCGCGCTGCACTATCTCGAAACCTTTGGCATGATTGGGCGTGAAGAAAATCAATCTAACTTCATTGAATTTAATCTAGTGCATCCGGTGCCAAAAGACTCCCTTACAGCATTTGATCGTTACGCCCACCAACATAATTTACCCGACTATCGCAAAGTCGAATTTCATCGACTGATCCAGGCGATGCACCTGGCTAAAGCCTACTGTCAGCACCAGGATCAGCCCTATCCTCTGGAACGGTTGAGCGATGCTGCGGGACTGTCGATGAAAGACTTAAAACAGCGGATTGGCGAATTGAAAAAAGCAGACGTTTGCACCTCCAAGATGCCAGTGACGATTCTGCTCACGAAAAATTCGAGATCGTCCAACGATGCTAGAAAAAAGTATGAGAGTCTTCAAAAACGAGAACAACAGATTGCAGAAGAGATTGTGCAGTTGATGGGCGATCGCCCATTAATTCAAATCAATTGTCGTGCGCTGGCGACAAGGCTGGACCCCGATCGCCAGGGAAAGTTGAGTTCTGGCGAAATCCTGCAAATTTTGGAGGGATGGAGCTTCCTCAAATGGATTCGCTATCAAAGGGTACGGCAAGATGTAGTGAAAATTACAACGTTTGTCATGCCGGATGATGTTGAAACCTACCAGCGTTTGATTCACGCGATCATTGACGTGTTCTACGCTGCTATCGAGAAAATCCCGGAAGCAGATCTGGCTGCTGTCTCGTCCCAAAACAAAGACAACAGCAAGAAACCCCCACACAGGATAAGCCAGGATCTGGTCACTGTCCTCTCTGAGGTCAATCAACGCACCAGTCCGCTGGTCTGGGAATTGGAGGATCTCGAAAAAGCACTGGCATGGATGCACAGGCACGCCCTGATTCGGCTGGCCGATGGTTCGAACCTGTTCCAGCAGTTGATGAAAATCAGAGTAGTGAAGGGCACAAACAAAGACAAAGTCACCCGCGAATATCCCAAAAGCGTCAAGCCCCACTACGAGGAGCAAGCCCGTCGGACTCACATCATGCTGGACTATGGTAACCACCATGTCCAACCCGATTTTTGTCCTCAGGACTATATCGACAACTACTTTTCACTCCCCACCTCAGAATTTTCCACGCAGTATCCCCACTCCTCTGGCGAGGCGGCCAAACGTCCCGTCACTCAGGAGGATTACGATCGCATTATTACCCCGCTCAATCCAATCCAGCGTCAGATTGTTTGCTCTGAAGCACCTGCCATTGCGGTAATCGCAGGCCCTGGTTCCGGCAAGACCCGCACCATCGTGCATCGGATCGCCTATCTGGTCAAGGTCAAGCGGGTCGATCCTGCCCGCATTATTGCCCTGGCCTACAACCGAAATGCGGTCAGAGAGTTGAGGCTGCGACTCCAGAATTTGATAGGAGACATGGCCTTCCGACTGCGGGTCTATACGTTTCACGGGCTGGCACTAGCGATCTTAGGTCGAACGATTGAGCCAACCCGGGATGAATCCCAGCCGTTGTCGAAAAACACCAAAGACCCCGATCAAAAATTTGCCCAACTGATTCAGGATGCTTGTTTCTTTCTCGAAAGTAGTCTTGAACCTGGTGAAGAAGGCATTGAGGATCAAGATACTCAACTGAGCGTCACGAAATTCCTGGGCAAATTTGAGTACATATTTGTGGATGAATATCAGGACGTTGCTGAATATGAATATCAACTGGTGAGATTGATTGCAGGTCTACAAAAGCCTGAAGACAAATCTAGCTTGGTACAGACCCCAACGCCCACTACTGGCGCAAAAAGTCGAGCGAACCTACAAAAGCTTGAAGACAAATCTAGCTTGGTACAGACCTGCATCTGCGTGATCGGTGATGACGACCAGAATATTTATGATTGGCGAGGCACCAACCCAAAGTTTATCCGTTCGTTTCAGGCGGAATATCAGGCGCAGCAGTTTTTGCTCACAGAGAACTATCGCTCCACTGAACCTATCATTGCAGCCGCCAATCGCCTGATTCAGAAAAATGGCGATCGCCTCAAGCGCACAGGAGATGAGCAAGTCCGCATCGACAATGCTCGTGCAGGCCAGGGAGGGCTGGAGGTTCAATCGCTGAGATTTCAGGATGTCAACTACCAGGCAGAATACATCAAGCGTCAGGTCGAGAAATGGATCAAGCACGATGGGGTTCAACCAGGGGCGATCGCAATTCTGGCGAAACACTGGCAATCGATTGATAAAGCGCGGGCTTTGCTGGAGCGCAGGGCAGGTATTCCCACTTACTCGCTGAAGGGTGAAGCGGTCAAACTGATTCGCAATCTCGTAACCCAGCGGTTAATCGCTGACCTGGAAAAGTCCCCCGACCTGATTCTTGCACCGGAGGAATCGGTGCGATCGCGTTTTGTTCGGTTCTTTGAAAAAAGTAACTACAAGCTCACGGAACCAACAGTAAAAACACTGCTTAAAATTGCTGAAGACCTGGATAAGGAAAGAGGCTACGGCTCTGAAATGCTATCTGTTCCCATTACCCCAGGGGAAATTGTCACTTCGATCTATGAATTCAGTGAAAGCCCCGATACTTCCATCGATCCAGAGGCAGTCCTGGTCACCAGTTGTCATGGGGCAAAAGGGCTGGAGTTCAAGTACGTGATTCTCATCGCCGATGGCTTTGAAACGAGACAGGACAAAATTGAATCGGAACGACGACTGTTTTATGTGGCGATGACTCGCGCTAAAGAAAAGCTGCTCCTCACCCATTCCCAGAACGCTCAATTTGTCGAAGAAACCGCAGCGACTCCCTTTGCTGCCGAGCGCATCTCGATTAACCCACCCCAATTCGTGTTTTATTCCGATTTCTCCCCCGAAGATGTCCATCTGGGCTTTAATGGATCACGGGAGGAGCAGGAACGCATCAAGCAACTGCGAGAAGGGGATCCCCTTCAATTGATAGCAACCGCTACAGCGAACAACTGGACAATTCGAAGCAATCGTCAAATCATCGGCCTCCTTTCCAGTAAGGCGGCAAATCATCTCATCAGCAGAGGCATTCGCCCCGGTCAATTTTCCTTTCAACCCACAGAAGTGACCGTCAAAAATGTGTATAGACAAGTGGAAATCGATGAAATCACAGGCGATCAGCGAGATGAATGGTACGTTGTGATTCCCCAGATTCAGATCTGCCGTTGAAGGGGGGCGATCGCACAAAAAACGGGATCAAAGGCTTGGTATTGATGTCAAAATTCTCTGAAAAGTGAAAGGAGGCTTTATGAGTCAACTTCTGCTTCACATTCCTGTGATTGCAGGTAGCTTGGTCGCAAGTGGTGTGGTAATTGTTTCTGGAGGTTCCATAATTCAGTCAGGTATTGTTGGAGTCGCAACGGGGGCGACTGGCTTAGTGACATCCGCATTGGTCACTCAGTCGAACGTTGGAAGACAAAGATTAGTAGAGCAGGATCGAGATAGGTTAAAGCGAGAGATGGAAAGTCAAAAATATCTATTAGCTTTTAGAGCTGAATTGAAAAGCTTGCAAGATTTGCAAAAATCATTGCAAAGAAATATTTTTGAAATTGAACAATATAAAAACCGTTTGTATGAAGATGCTTGTGCAAAGTTGAAAAATACCGAAAATTGTGTTTTTGACATTGAATCGATAAAACAGAATGAAGAAATGTGTGAGCAAGAAAGTAATTCTCTGGCTATTGTCAGCTTTTTGCAAAGTCTAGATATACAGATAAAAGCCGTTCCGAAGGAAGACGCAGCAGATAACATAATTAATTCTTTGTCAAAGTTTCTTGGTAAAAACTATAGCTGCTTGCGTCAGTTGTTGGCAAAGATAAAGAGAAGTATGCAGCAGGGATCCTCATTCTCACTGTCCATCAGAGATTATACGCAAGAAGATATGAGTATTGTCTGTCAGTTTTGTACAAGGCTTTATGATATAGCATTTCTCGAAGAGTATAGATACTCTAAATCTCCACAATATCTAATCAGAGTAAAGACAACAACATTGCCAGCCGCTCAATGCTTCTTTTCGGGTAAATGGTTAGAGCGTTTTGTTCTGCTAACAATGCAGAGATGTGTTGATCTGATATCAAATGAGCAAGGAAAAAGCATGGATTTTTCATATTTGCTTAATCCACAGGTTATGTTACCTGACGGTAATGCTTTTGAGTTTGACTTAATATGCTGTGTAAATAGTTTTTTCTTTTGGATCGAGGCAAAATCTGGTGATTATCAGCAGCATATCGGCAAATACTCGAAAATGTCAAAGTTGTTTAATTTAGACTACAGGCACTCAATTATGGTTCTACCTGACATTTCAGAGGATCGATGCGATCAACTAAAGTCGCTTTTTTCTATGACAGTTTTCTCATTATCTAGTCTAGAGACGATACTTGCTGAAGCAATTAGAAAAGATCATGCGGAACAGATGACCTGATAGCCAGTAGTTGAGAGATCTGAGTGATGAGACGGAAGCATCCTACCTTTAAGAATTTACTCTTGATCTTTCAATCCCTTTTCATATGGGGAGAAGAGAGCCTGAGTTTGAGTGTCTCTCCCATCTGATAAATTGTAGGGCATCAAAGTACAATTTCTTTTTATTCTGCTTGTGGGGTGCCTTTTGATGAGTAGTCAAACTAAAATCTTTCAGACTGTGCATGAAGCCTACCAGTTTCTGCAAGAATTGGGAGCCTCATCCAAATTGATTCTTCATGTCAAGTTGGTCGCTGAGGCAGTTGAACTGTTAATCTGCACGTTGCATCAGTTAGGAGTTCAGATAGATGAGGATTTTATTCGGCTAGGGGTTGCATTCCACGATGCAGGAAAAATTCTCCATCCTGGGGAATTAGTTGACAAAGGAAACAGGCACGAAGCAGATGGCGAGTCACTGTTGCTAATGCACGGGGTTGATCCAAAACTTGCTCGATGTTGCCGCTCACACGCTCAATGGCAAACGATGGAATGTACTTTTGAGGAATTATGCGTTGCTCTAGCTGATACCCTTTGGAAAGGAAAACGCAATGCTCAGCTAGAAGAGCTTTTTATGAAACATCTGGAAATGCGAAGCAACAAAGATTATTGGAAAGTGTTTGTTGAGATGGATAACTGTTTTGAGACAATTGCTTCAAACGGTGACTCAAGATTGTTATGCAGTCAAATTGTATAACTGTTTTGCTTTGCTGACACAGAGGACGCGCTGGGATGTTGATTACAGAATGAAGACATCTATATTGTACGGAGTTTTTACGGATAACGATCTATTACCGAGGATGCGACTGACTTTTAAAGTAGAAAAAACAGTGTTTATTCGGATAGCCTTTATAAGGCTTTGATTATCCTGAAAGAGTGAGGATAAATAGACAATGGCTTCTGAGCAAATCCATTAGTTTTGAGGCAGGTTCATCACTTTAATCTTCTCCTGTCTACCTGTGTTATCGGGCAATGACAGGGTGGTGTATCTAATTTGAGGAGTGAGGGGTGATCGTGCCGTAAGATTGCACGGATGCTCGTCTCGTGAGTGACAGTGTTTTTATGGGTGATTGAGCAGTGATTGAGATTGCCATTTTTTGTTTCTATGATGAAGAAATCAGTGTTAGTTCTGATGAATTGTGTGGCAGTTTTATTGGATTATAAGGTATGAAGAATATGACTCTCTAAGGATTTCTCCCTAAGCAACTATTCCACACTTTCTCGTCTTCTAGTTGTTTTTTGCATATCGTACTCATCCTGGTGAGAAATCTAGGCTAAATTACTGATTTAAGTATGTTTTTTAATCCAGAAAGTTGTCGTAATGAGACAGAAGTTGAGAGTAAGTTGATCGTGCAGTATTTACTCCCTACTCTCGGTTACGCGCCAGAAACGTGGAACCAAGAGGTTTCTTTGGGCAGTATTCGCCTCGATTTTCTTGTATTTGCAGCGCAAATTCTTCCGGTTGTCGTGGGAGATAATTCACCATTAAGTTTGGTGATAGAGGTAAAGAGTCCGAGACAGAGCTTGAGTCCACATATCAGTAAGCTCACGCGATATTTGACTAGTCTTGGTTCACCTTATGGTTTACTAACCAATGGCAAAGATTTTAGAATTTTTGAGCGCAAAGGAGAGAAAGTTAATCTTGTTTTTCAATGTAAAGGATCAGAAATTGAATCTAGAATAATTACGATTAAAACAATTATCGGACGAAAAGAGATTCTGTGCAGAAAAGAGGAAGTAAAAATACGAGAAAATCTTAGTGAATATAATTTTCTGCACGCTCAAAACAAGCCAATAAATGCAGTAAAGCAAAAATTCCCCTTAATATTAGAGCCAGACGACTTGTCCAAAAGTTTGATAGGAAAATGCTCTATAGATCAGGCTTTTGCTGATGATCGAAAAGAACAAGTACTTTTAGGAGAGAGGAAAATGAAAACGATTGCGGTTTATCATAACAAGGGTGGTGTAGGAAAAACAACGACAGTTGTGAATCTTGCGGCAGCATTAAGAAAGAGAGGAAAGAGGATTCTTATTGTTGATTTAGATAGTCAAGCAAACACTACTTTCGCAGTAGGTTTAGTCAAATTTGATGACGAAAAAAATGACACTCTTAAAGAGAAGAATGTGATGCATCTTTTAAGCTCAGACGAATTCTTCTCGGTCAAAGAAGTTGCAAGAGAGACTAGTTTTTGTAATCCGTCGATTGATGTTGTTCCTGCTCATATTGATTTGATGAGTGCCGAGAATGATCTCAACGCCATTGATCATAGTCGCATGATTCTGATTCAGAAGCTGCGTGAAGTAGAGTTAGATTATGACTTTGTAATTATTGATACTCCTCCTTCACTGAATCTTTATGCAAGAGTTGCTTTGATTGCCGCAGACTATCTGATTATTCCGTCTGACTTGAAGCCTTTTGCAAATCAGGGTCTAAAAAATGTAAGGAATCTGATTAGAGACGTAAATAGCTTTCGAAAAATTTTGAATCGAGACCCTATTAACTTATTAGGAGTTTTAGCGACCAAGGTTTCACCAAACCATAAATTCAAGAGCGTTACGCTCCCCAAGCGTATGCAATCCGTGATGGAGCGTTATGGTTTTGAGGTCATGGAGAGTATTATTTTTGAGAGAGATGATTTGGCAAAATGTTCCGAGGTCGTAAAAATTATTGATCAGATAGAAATACCTGATCCTCGCTCTGTTTTTGATTTCAAACCAGAATCTGAATCTGCTGGCGAATTCAATAATTTAGCTCAGGAAGTTTTGAGGAAGATAGGTTAAATGAGACTACAAACAAGTTTAGTTGCTGTCAGAAAAATTAGCTCTAATGTTGCTCGTTTTGGTTATTCTGTCGAGAAGATTGAAAGGGCTGCTCAGCTTATTATTGACACTGAAGGAGTAATAAATCCAATTGTTTTAAGGAGGACTAGCCTGGAGACATATGAAGTTATTGACGGGCACTTCGAATATTATGCAGCAGTTAGAGCTAGAGAAATTTCTCCACAGAAGGGTGAGATGATTCAAGGTATTATTTTAGAAGCCCATAATGAAAAGGAGCTACTTGCCCAAGTAGAAGTGTTCAGGCAAAGAGCAGAACAATCTCTCCATGAGCAGGAGGATCAAGCTTTAGAGACTAGGCTTTTAAATTTAGAAAAAATATTCAAATTACAGTTTGAAGAGTTGCGCAGAGAGAACCGAGAGCTTAAAAGTTTTGTTTCTGAATTGAAAATTTCTCAAGATCATGTGGAAGATATACTCAAAGAGTCTTTAAGCCAGGGTACTTGGGTTGACAAGATTACAGATAAATTGGCTGTACTTATTCCTAGGGGGCAAACAAGTCCTCCGAGTAGAAGAAATTTCAAGAAAACCATAGATGTCTTACAGAGAGAGCCAATCAACCTAAATTCTGCTTCTGCATTTGATCTGGTAACAGTTCCTCAGATTGCTGAGGTAACGGCATCAAAGATTATCAAGCTAAGGGAAGATCAAGGGCAATTTTCTGATGTTGAAGATATTTTTGTAATAAAAGGTTTGAAAGCAAAATTTGATAAATATCAGTTGCATGGTTGTTTTGTGGTTCATAACTGCTTCGAAGAAGTAAGTGAAACACAAGAAGCACAAGAGAATTTGTGAAGTGAATAGAGAAATAAAGCAATCCTAAATCGTTCTGAAAGGGGTGCAGTTTTGGAACCCCTGCACCTCTCTCACAAAATAAATAGGATTGCTATAAACCCATAGAAGGGTCAGAGCCAGGGGCAGGGTTCCAAGCTAACCCCTAGCTTTCAATTAGTACAAATATACTTAGCTTGTTTTGACTTAAACCAGATTGATTCAATCATTAACAAACTGATTTAGCTTGATTCAGAAGAAGTGAAAGTGTTACACGGTAAACTGGGGGAGGAGCATTGACCTCTAAGCAATGGCAAACCGAATCCTAGTCGATATCGAAGGATTGCGAGAGCGGGTGAGCAAGGCGCACGACGACAACCCACTGTGGAGCAAGCTGTCCATGTCACAGCAGCTTCGGCAATTGATTGAGGAGGCTCTGGAAGCTGCGGAAAAGAAAAAGCAGGGCAATCAGCCCGCTTCCTGAGACAAAGTATCGTTTGACAGGATTGTTTTGTGACTCTTTGAGAGTTCCCCTTCCATCAGATTGTATGTAAGGGCATATCGGTGGTTTGTCTTTAACCGCCAAAACGCTCGACGCCGTCTCTGCAAACCCACCGTACTACTTCCAAACTGCTGGTTGGGACGCTCGGTCGCTTCTACGAGCTTCTGCAGATGACTCTTGCCGTAACGACGAAGCTGTGCACACATCTGCCCTTTCGTCCAATGATCTACTTGCAGATCGTGATGCCCACTCTGCCCTCAAGGATATAAATGGTTATTCAAAAGCAAACATCATCTATTTATTTGTCTGTCCATAAAGACTTCTACGGAGATTAGCTACCAGACAGGTTGCCTATTTGAGACAGCAAAAGCCTGAAAGCCAGCAATATTAAGGTTGAACATAAAACCACTCTTAATCTTAACAGGGAGTGAATTGACGCCCTAGATATTTACTTGTATTATCCAATTAAAACCTAATAGAACCAATACTATTGGAAATTGAGAATGCGGGCTGAGGTGTCAAGGTTCACTGATCTTTGGCATCAGTCCCTGCACCTTTGGTGAGGAACAAGGGATTGCATCTTACCGATCCATTTACATCCCAATGTGGATTGGAG
>JBIKWV010000032.1:0-12769 GCA_044356135.1 Elainellaceae cyanobacterium | reverse complement strand
CTGCACTCTTGACACTTTGACTATCGATGACGGCCTCCGATGGACTTGGATGCCGTTCAGCGTCGATGCGGACCCACTCGTGCAGTTGGTCATGGATAGAAACCTAGGTGCCGTCCAATCGCCAGTTGCGGAAGTAAGTGTACACCGTCTGCCAAGCTCTGACTCACTCAGGGCTGTAGATTTTTGCTATTCGCAGCCTACACTGAGTGAGCTTTTTTACGCCCTTCCTGACTTCTCAAACATCCTCTAATACACATTCCCATTGCTACGGGCGTGTAGGGTAAATGCCTTCCAGCGCAATGATGTAGCAAATTGGCGTGGTTCCACCATCCGCCTCTTGTAGAGGAGTAAGATTAGGGAGTTGAAATTTATCTCTATAATCACCTCCATAAGTATTTCCAAGAACCGAAAAAAGTACTCTAAAGACATCAATTCTTAAGATTCCACCCTGACAAAAGTACCAACCAGGAGGACAAACATTACCTGTAAACAGGCGAGCTTGCCCGATGAGTGAATCATCAGTAAAGTCAGAGCTGCTGTAAGAATCTCGAGTAGAAAGAGTTCCAGTCAGAGAAATTATATAGCGAATGAGAGTCGCTCCACCATCCACTTCTTTCAAAGGAGCAAGATTAGGCACTTGAAAGTTATTCTGACCATCACCTCCATATTGGTTCCCGATAAGGTCAAAAAGATGGTAGTAATCACCAAACCTTGATAAGGTTTTACCGTCACAAAATGCCCAATTGGAAGGAGCAGCATTGCCTGCAAACAAGCGAATCTCACCCAGGAACGGGGCTCCCGGAACTCCCTCAAGACAGATAATGTACTTCAGGGGTGTTTTATAGGTATCTAAATTTTTCAAAGGAGCAAGATTAGGTACTTGAAAGTTAGTTTTACCATCACCTCCATACTGGTTTCCGATGACAGAGAACAGCGCTCGGTTTGCATCAATTGATAGGGTCTGACCATCACAAAATGCCCAACCCACAGGTGCAAAATTGCCCCCAAATCCTTGAATTTCACCAGTCATCGACATAATTAGTTTTCTCCAAATACTAACGACTCAAAACAGAACTAAGAACAACATTGTGCTGACCGATAATAACCAATACAAGATCAGAAATGAGTAAGATAGCCACCATCAACGGCTAAAACCTGACCTGTGATGTATGATGCGGCTGGCGAAGCGAAGAAAGCAACCGCACCTGCAACTTCTTGTGGATTTCCCCAGCGACCAAGGGAGGTTCGTTGCTTCATCCATACTGCAAACTCTGGCTTTGCAACCATATCAGCATTGCTCTCTGTGGCAAAGAAACCTGGTGCAACAGCATTGACTGTAATGCCAAACATCCCAAGCTCAGCGGCAAGGGTGCGAGTCAGGGCTTCAAGTCCTCCTTTAGCTGTTGTATAGATTGCATCACCTGCACGGGCAAGTGGACCTGCGATCGATGTCATGTTGATGATTCGGCCCTCTCCCTTCTGCATCATTAGTTTTGCAGCCTCTCGGGACAAATTGAATGGTGCAATCAAGTCAGTCTCAATTAACCGACGCACGGCATCCATTTCAAACTCGAAAAATCCACGCCGATCGCGCATTCCAACGTTGTTGACTAAAATGTCTAGCCCACCATGTGTTTCTTGGATTGCTAAAAGTGCGTTTTGAACCGCAACTTCATCTGTAACATCGAAGGATGAAGGATAAACTGAGCCACCCGCCGACTCAATCACCTCAATTGCTGGATTGAGCCGTTCCAGATCTCGTCCATTCAAAATCACAGATGCACCCGCTTCAGCCAGTAGCTTGGCAATTTCTAGCCCTAACCCTTGCCTTGCTCCCGTCACTATAGCCACTTTTCCATCGAGTGAAAATCTAGATAATCTCCTTGACCGTTGTTCCTTGATTTGATCATCACAAAATGCCCAGTTAGTAGGCACAAAGTCATCCCCCAACACTTGAACTTCACCAGTCATCGACATGATAAGTTTTCTCCAAACGTTAACTGCTTAAAGCAGAACTAAGAACAACACTGTGCTGACTAATCACAAACAACACATTCAATTAAATTCTCAGGTGAGTGGGAATTTGAGCCATCTAAGTACAAGTCTCTTCAAGACTTTCGCTGATTACTGACCCATCTGCTTACGTAAACTGAGGGGTCTCATGTCAGTCCAAACTTCCTTGATATAGGCCATACATTCTTCCTTCGTGCCAGTTTTACCAGCATCCTTCCATCCAAGAGGATTTTCCCGGTAAGCAGGATAGATAGAATACTGCTCTTCAAAATTGATAACTACTTTGTAAACTGTTTGATCGTCTTCTGACATTACATGAGATCCTTCAAGAGAAACAACAGGCTCCGATGGCTACAATACCCTTGACGATAATTTGAGTGAAGATTGAACTTCAAATTGTTGACTTAGGGGAGCGACTTCTTGACCTTCAAGCGCGATCATCTCTATCGCCTTTGACTTTTGATGATGGTCTAGCGATCGCTAGGCACCCTTCCATGACAGATTCCATTTCAGACAATCTCTTAAACCCGATCGACCAGAAGGTGACTGATTGGCTCATTGAACAACGCTCCATCATGATTCCCCGTCTCTTGCTTCACAAAGTGAATCATGTCGTCGTATGTTAGGGGAACCTGTAGGTCGTAGGTACTTTTTAGTTTGTCTAAAAATACTCCTCCATCAGGAAAACGGGCACTACTGCACCCGAACATCGGATAGGGATAATATCGGTTGTCTTCCTTTGCATAAGACAAGCAGTAGGTCTGATAGAGTTGATACTCACTGAAAAATAAAAGCTTGCATGACTGACTCAAAATGACGTACTGCCAGAGGTCAGCATAAGGTTTACTCAAATTTGATGAGCATTCTTTTTTTGCCACATTAACAATTAAATTGAGTAGCTCCTTAACATACTGTTTTTTTAGTACCATGTGATGAGTGACGAAGGTTCCCAGGCTATATTCTGTTGAAGCCTCAGAAATAGGATGATCACCTGTTACAGGAAATAAAGATGCCATTCCAGTTAAATTGCGAATGGACAATGAGTACTGCGTTTTATAGATTTCCAAGAAAGGTGTCTCTTGAAGAATGGCTGTGCAGGCATACTGCTCACCTGTCCCGTCATTTTTTACGTACGTCTCCCATTTAACGAAGGGAATCAAATCCGCATCCCACACCACATAATACTCGCTTAAGCCATCAATGACTTCGCTGGCACCCAGTTTTAGAAATTGTTGGTACCACCAGCCAAACTTTGCGTGATTACCAGGATTCCTTGAAATGCAGTCATAAAAAAAGAGTTCCATGTGGGATTTTGAAAGGTGTTTCACCCCAAAGAACTCCTTCTCATCTACATATTCGATGGGGGTATCAACTCCATAATCTTTCATCTCTACTTTTTCAAGATCGGTGATGATAATGATTCTACGTGGACTGTGCAACCGATCCAATGCCTCGATAACCGCACTAAATAGGAGTGTTTGCTTCTCCAGAGGTATGACAAAATCAATATTTTCGCTGGGTTGCTGTGTGTTTTTTAAATTCATTGGTGTACCTCGCATGTTTGTTAACTCAACCTTTGGTAAAGGCAATTGCCGACATTCATCACTGTCCAAGTCGGAAAGAATACCTTTCGTGACTCTTCTCATTACTGCCATTTCATCAACAACTAATATATTCATTTATAGATTTGGATAAACTGTTTGAAAACTCCTTTATTTGTGTGCTGGATACTTTGAAACCATTTAAGAGGATTTGATGTAACTCTATAGGATTCAGATTAGAGTTGTCATCGGATCAGAGTTGGGCTTTAAACCTATCAAATTGATGGGTGCTGCGTCGTCAACGGCAAAACTAGGCGTAAAGAGTCGTGAAGAGTATTGCCGGAGCCACCGGATGGTAGTGCGATTCAGGCAAAACTGGGAGAGCATTGTTCAGGTATTCAATAGAGACTGCTACAGTCAATCAGTGGCTAACGTGCCCATCAAGATAGGTTGTGTGACCTTTATTCCCCCCCAGGTTGGGGCTAAATTGGCACAACGGATGGCAATGCCGGAACTGAGCGATCGCGAGTTAGACGTGCTGCCATAGATGGCAAAGGGACGAATCGATCCTCAAATCAGTGCAGATCTGAATATTGCAGAAAGCACGGTGCGATTTCATATCAATAATATTCTGAGTAAATTGGGTATGAGCGATCGAACTCAAGCGGTCATCACCGTAATGAATCGCGGCATTGTTAGCTCGTAGCAGGCAATACCTGCCGTATGATTGTCGTTTCCCACCCAACAATTTGATAGGTTTAAAGCCCACTTCTGCTCTGGTGACTTTTCTCAGTGGTCTCTTTTACAGTTGGCTAGTGGAGAAGTCAAATGCTGAAAGAGCCGCCCTCTTTAAGGATTACTAGAACAGGAGTCAATTATGTCCGACTACGGTGGTGATGTTTACACGGTTCTCATCAACGATGAGGAACAATATTCTATCTGGCACGCTGACCGCGAACCTCCTAACGGTTGGAAACCTGTAGGTAAGACGGGTACCAAAGAAGAGTGTATGGCTTATATTCAGGAGGTCTGGACTGACATGAGACCGCTCAGCCTCCGTAAGCAGATGGGTGATGCATAGGGCGTGCATGCTCTTAATCCGAACCTTCAGGGAAGTAGGACACGAATGAACCGTCTCTGTCGATCAGACGATAGGATTAAGCGATAGGAGTGTAGTGCCCGCTCAACAGGATGATTTCGGGAAGAAAATGTTGCCATCTAAACAGATTGGAACATGCCATTGGGTTCAAGTTGAAGAAAAATCGGTTCTCTAGGCACTGGTCTTCTAACGGATGAGAGAAGCGAAGCCTCGCCTTGTCAGCAATTCAAGCATCGAGATCGGGCGATCACAGAATCCCATTGCCATTGCCGGAGTCGTATCTTTTTTCAATCCATGATGGGGTCGTACCCAGTGATGCACCAACCGTTGCACATCTAACACTCGTTGTAATGCTGCCACTCGCTTGGCATACAAATTCTGTCGCCGTCGATAGGCACTCGCCCGTCGTCTCAACACGCTGTTGTGCGCCTCATTGTGATTGGCGTGGACTTCATGCTCAGGGCTGATCGCGGTAAACGGGTGTTCAACTTTCACCCACTCAACTCGCTTCTGACCTTGTGACCCCTTAATCTTCATCGCCACCTCCAACCCCTCACGCCACACTTTGCGTCGCCCATAATCGGGGTGCGCCTCGCCAGAAGCAAGCGTCACACTGGCAAGTTGCCATAACATGATGCCGTAGCGTCGTTCTCCATCACTAAACCAACGAATAAACTCAGCAGCCGATGCCCATGTCCATGCTGCTTGAGTCCCTTGGCGGAATAATTCATCCCGTTTTTGTCCCGCTTGTGCGGCGATCCAGTAGCGCGTCTCTCGTTCGATGAAGTGGATCGTCCATCCTTCGCACTCACTGGGGGGGAAGGTTCTCGCCCACGCGAGTGTAGAGTTCATCTCCTTCGACCGTGAGGTCTGCCGTCTTTGGGGCGGGCGGTGACCATTGGCTGAGCTGGTTGGCTAAACGATCCTCCCACCGCAAGATCGTGGAGTGAGATTTGCCAAAAGACCGCCCAGTTGCTCGTACCCCCATTCCTTCAGTACGGACATTCATTGCCAACGTCACAATCGTTGAGGAGGTTCGCAGTCGCGCCATCGGGGTGCCAGTACGGTCGTTGAATTGCTTGCCGCAAGCTTTGCAAACGTATTTCTGCACAACGGCACCGTCTTGCAGGGTGACCTTGCCGTTTTTGACGACTTGCTGACTTTCACATTTTGGGCAGTGCATCGGCTCTCATCCACTCGATGCAACCATTTTATACACCACTCTTTAGCAGACCGCCGAAAACTGACGCGCCTGCTTTGCCGCTCAACTCCTCGACCGTCCACTGCTCCAAGACAGATTCTTCGATCCAGAAGGTGAGGCTTCCCCTAGCCTTCAATCCAGCGCTATACTCTGACCAGTTGCGGATGCGGTATTGAGGTTTCATGGCAGGTTTTGTGTGTGGTAACTGAAATCTACCATGCCTCCCCCGCCCGCAACCCCTCTTTCATGCAACAACGCCGACTGAAACACGAAAGGCAGTTCTCACAGGAAACCAATCTCTAAATCTGTTTTAGCGCACTTGCGTCATTTCCTCCCAAAACCTGGTGGGAGACTGGATGTAGATCGCTCATCAAATACCCCCACATATCCTGGACTGCTCTGGGTTGCCCAGGTTCTGAAACAGCGTTCTGATCGTCTAGAATGATGGGTAAAGAATCTGAAGACCAATGGCTGAGATCATTACCCTGGAACTTCCAGAGGCATTAGCACAGCAAGCGAAAGAGATCGCCGCACTGACCCATCGACGGGTTGAAGAGGTGCTGCTTGAATGGCTTGACCGTGCCAGCGCAGATCTTCCGCTGGAGTCACTTCCCGATGAGCAAATTCTGGTGCTGTGTGATTTACAAATGCAACCCAGGCAACAGGACCAGCTCAGTGACCTTTTAGCCCGAAATCAAGAGGGAACCCTTACTGAACCGGAAGTTACTCAACTCGATGAGTTGATGCAGATCTATCGGCGGGGATTGGTGAAAAAAGCAAGAGCGCTGAAAGTCGCGGTAGAACGGGGCCTGAAGCCAGCATTGAGTTCAGTTTGATGCCTCGCCCTTACATCTCTATAGAAGTAGAACGCCGTGTTCGCCTAGCTGCAAAAAATCGTTGTGGGTACTGTCTCAGCCCTCAACATCTGGTAATGGCTCGGCTCGAAATTGAGCACATCATTCCTGTATCAAAACAGGGAAGCAGCGATGAACTAAATTTATGGTTGGCATGCCCACTCTGCAACCGCTACAAAGGAGAAAAGACTGAGGGAGTCGATACTGAGTCCGGTGAAACTGTTCCTTTGTTTAATCCGCGTTTGCAGGAGTGGACTGATCATTTCTGCTGGACTGAGGATGGCTTGAGAATTGTTGGGAAAACCTCCACTGGACGAGCTACAGTTGCCGCTTTGCGTCTAGATAGCGACCCAGATGCGCTAGAAGTTCGCAGCTACTGGGTAATGGCAGGTTGGCACCCTCCTCAGGAGTAGAGTCAGTCGAATCTTGGTAAGCTTCCAAAAATTAGACGGACTTCTAAACCTTGGCGCGATCGACCAAAATGTATGAGGTAGTCCTCATCTGAAGAAGCCTTAATCAACAGGTCGTAGTTGGGCGATCTTCAGCTTATCCAGATAGTGGCGCTCAATAATTTGAACGCTGGTATCACACCACTTGGCAATCACCCCTGTAGGCACCCCCTTCATCAACTGCTGAGTAATGAAGGTGTCGCGGCACGAATAGGGTGTTGTTTCAGGTTTGATTGGGTCAACAACCGAACACCAGGCTCTGCGGCTGAAGTTTCGATAGTTGATGGAACCCCCATCAATGGAAGGGAAAACCAGTGCATCAGCCGCAGGTTTCTCGGGTCTGATTTTCAGCAGCAGTTCTTGAGTGGCGGGGCTGACGGAGAGCGATCGCGTCTTATTATTCTTGCTTCCCTCACTCCGCACCCGCTTGTTTCTCACCTGAACCAGCGAGCCTGTGAAGTAGATCGTGCCGCAGTCGGAGGAAATATTGCCCCAGGTCAACCCGATCGCCTCACTCGGTCTACAGCCGACTCGGAAGAGAAATTCAACAATTGGTGCGTAGTGGCGGTAGGTCATGCCCGGTCGCTTGTCATTGCGGAATGCCTCAATCACCTGATCCATCTCCTCCTGGCTGAAGGCGTTGGGCTGAGGGTCAGTCATATACTTGGGCTTTGGCATTTCACTTGCCATGCCAACGTAGGGAGTTGCACTGATGATTTTGTGCTTACAAGCCCACTGTGTTGCTGCGTTGAGGTAGGACAGGGCATCTCTCACCCGACCGACCGTCGTGACCTTTTGGAGTGCTGCCTTGACCTGCATCGCATCCTCAATGGGCAGGTCTCCAAGCTTGGAGAAGAGTTGGGTGAAGTTGTCGTACTTTTCGATCGTTTTGGGCTTCAGTTCGCTGCGCTTGCTCTCAAAGTACCCCTGCCAGATGGTGAGGACCGTCGGCATTGAGGTAATTGGGGTAACGGGGTCTACGGTCGAAAGGCTTACCCCAATCTTGTACTTGTCCAGGTTGTTCGGGTCAAACTCCCCATAGTCCATGTCCCGCTGGATCTCAAAAGCCCTCTCCTGAGCCAGTTTCTGGTTAAAGGGGGTATCAGTCAGCTTCAGGCTGAGGTAGTGCCGCTTGCCACCAAACGAGAACACCAGTTGAAGGCGGTTGTTGCTGACCTTGACCTGTACAGAGCCAGACCTGGATTTCCTACGCTGACGGGGTTTTGAGTACATAGGAGGTGTAGAGCTAGTTCAATTGTTCTACTTTACCCCATCTATCGGCTATTTACCCCAATGTTTACCCCAATCAGTGACCCAACATGACCCAAAATCACCCGATGCAGTACACAGAAACTAATACTCCAATGACATCCATAAACGCCGAAAGCCGCTGAAATCAGCGACTTTCGGCAGTCATGATAAGGGTTTCAACTCAAGTGGGCGATACTGGATTCGAACCAGTGACCCCTTCCGTGTGAAGGAAGTGCGCTACCACTGTGCTAATCGCCCAAGGTCTTTTAGACTAACACGGATTCGGCACGCAAACAATAGTGCAGCCGATAGGGTTCGCTAAGTTGCGGATCGTTTCACCAAACTTTACAATCTCAAGTAATCGAATAGCGGGTCTCGGTGATTGCGTGTCTGGTCTGGTCTGTCTTGAGGGGGCGATCGCCCCGAATAGCCTGCCCAATAAAAAATAGCCGCAGTTCCGCCCGGAGGTACTCAAACGCCTCTTTCAATCACTGTATGATGAACTAATTTGACAACTCCAGTTTTTACGCTGTCAATCAGGTATCTCCATGTCCCCAACCGTTTCTCCTGAGCAAATTAACCGCATTGTCTGGAATCAGCACCATGACCCCTTCGAGGTGTTAGGGCCACACCAGGTTGAGCAGGATGGCAAAACGGTCTGGGCAGTGCGAGCCTACCTTCCTCGTGCAGATGCTGCCTGGGTGGTGCTCCCAGAAAGCCGAGTTGAACATCCCATGCAAACCGTTCACGACTCGCATTTTTTTGAATGCACACTGGACATTCCGGCTTTAGACAACTATCAGCTTCGGATTAAGGAGGGTGAGCACGAGCGCGTCACCTACGACCCCTACGCTTTCAAGTCGCCGCTGCTGACCGACTTTGACATTCATCTATTTGCGGAGGGCAACCACCACCGCATCTATGAAAAGCTGGGTGCCCATCCGGCAGAAGTCGATGGGGTTAAAGGAGTTTATTTTGCAGTCTGGGCACCCAATGCCCGCAACGTCTCAGTTCTGGGAGATTTCAACTGGTGGGATGGGCGCAAGCACCAGATGCGGTTGACCGACGGTGGGATTTGGGAATTGTTTATTCCCGGGCTGACCACAGGGGCACACTACAAGTATGAGATCAAGAACCACGCAGGTCACATCTACGAAAAGTCTGATCCCTACGGGTTTCAGCAGGAGGTGCGCCCCAAAACCGCCTCCATCGTAACCGAACTGGATTCCTATCAGTGGCATGACCAGGATTGGTTGGAGCAGCGGCGCAACAGTGATCTGTTAAAGCAGCCCATTTCCGTGTACGAGGTTCACCTTGGCTCCTGGCTGCACGCCTCCGCAGCAGAACCCGCAAAGCAGCCTGACGGTGAGACCATCCCCCCAGTGATCGTGGCTGACCTGAAACCCGGTGCGCGCTTTCTCACCTATCGAGAACTGGCGGAGCGGCTCATCCCCTACGTCAAGGAACTGGGCTTCACGCACGTTGAGCTACTCCCCGTTGCCGAACATCCATTTGATGGCTCCTGGGGCTATCAGGTCACGGGCTACTATGCGGTGACCTCCCGCTATGGCACCCCTGAAGACTTCATGTACTTCGTTGACCAGTGCCACCTGAACGGCATTGGCGTAATCGTGGACTGGGTTCCTGGCCACTTCCCCAAGGACGGCCACGGGCTGGCTTTCTTTGATGGAACACACCTCTACGAACACGCTGACCCCCGCAAAGGTGAACACAAGGAGTGGGGGACACTGGTCTTCAACTACGCCCGTAACGAGGTGCGTAATTTCCTGGTGGCCAACGCCCTGTTCTGGTTCGACAAGTATCACATTGACGGGGTGCGGGTCGATGCAGTCGCCTCTATGCTGTATCTGGACTACTGCCGTAAGCCTGGGGAGTGGGTAGCCAACCAGTACGGTGGTCGGGAGAATATCGAGGCGGCAGACTTTTTGCGCCAGATGAACCATGTGGTATTCAGCCACTTTCCCGGTGCGCTGACGATCGCCGAAGAATCCACCGCATGGCCGATGGTGTCATGGCCAACCTACGTGGGCGGTCTGGGGTTTAACCTGAAGTGGAACATGGGCTGGATGCACGACATGCTGGACTACTTCCACATGGATCCGTGGTTCCGCCAGTTCCATCAGAACAACGTCACCTTCAGTATCATGTACGCCTTCAGCGAGAACTTCATGCTGGCGTTCTCCCACGACGAGGTGGTGCATGGCAAGAGCAACATGATCGGTAAGATGCCGGGGGATGAATGGCAGAAATTTGCCAACCTGCGCTGCCTCTACACCTACATGTTCACGCACCCCGGCAAGAAAACCATGTTCATGAGCATGGAGTTTGGTCAGTGGAGTGAATGGAACGTATGGGGCGATCTGGAATGGCACCTGCTCCAGTTTGAACCGCATGAGAAGCTACGTCAGTTCATGGGTAAGCTGAATGAGCTGTACCGCAGTCAGCCTGCCCTATTTACCCAGGACTTCTCCAACGAGGGCTTTGAGTGGATTGACTGTAGCGACAACCGCCATAGTGTCGTCTCCTTCCTGCGCAAATCGAAGGACCCCGATGAATATGTGGTCGTCGTCTGCAACTTCACGCCCCAGCCCCACGCCCACTATCGCGTCGGCGTGCCCGACCATGGCTTCTACACTGAGCTGTTTAACAGCGATGCCCGTGAGTACGGCGGTAGCAACATGGGCAATCTGGGCGGCAAGTGGTCCGAGGAATGGAGCATGCACAATCGCCCCTACTCGATTGACCTGTGCCTGCCCCCATTAGGAGTCATCGTGCTGAAGCTTGATCGAGAGAAAACGCGGGTGGCACGAGGCTAGGGGCTGGCCAACGCGCCTCCTGGCAGCGATCGCTCCCAGAGCTGGTCTACCGAAATGAACTGGTATCCCTGATCGAGCAACGCCGGAATCAGTTGCGCCGCCGTTGCCGCCACATCTTCACCGCCGTAGTGGCCATCGTGCAGCACAATCAGGGAACCGTTCATCGTCTGGTTCAGCACTCGCCGGGTGACAACACCAACCCCCGGGCGTACCCAGTCTTCGGGGACAACACTCCACATAACAGGACGATAATCCCACAGCTTCAGCAGTTGCAGGGTTCTGGGGGTAAACAAGCCGTTGGGGGGGCGCACGTCTCGCATCCGCTGTCGCACGTCCTCCAGGTCAAGATCGCAGGCGCTGGCGATCGCCTCCTGAGTCCTGTACAACGTCTGGTGGAGTTCGTTGGTAGAGAGGCTGGTAAATGAGCGGTGGTCGTAGCTATGCAATCCAATCCAGTGGCCCCGGTCATACATCTCACGGGCCAGTTCAGGCGATTTGTCTACACAGGCTCCCAGCCAGAAGAAGCTGGCGTGAATCTGGTATCGATCCAGCACCTTCAGGAGCGCAGGGGTGTAATGGGGGTGCGGCCCATCATCGAAGGTGAGGGCGATCGCGGGGGTCTTGTCGCATCCTGACCAGAGACACTCTGGAAAGGTGGGCTTCAACACCTGATGGATAACGGGGAAAAGAGACGCGAGATCCATAGTCACAGCAAACTACCTGGAGGAACCACCTTTCCACCAAGCCATTGCTGGCTGAATGTACCTTCAGGCGGAACAGCAAACCTGACGCGCCCAGGCAGACTGAACCAGCGACAGCAGCACATCCCGATTGAGCGGCTTCAACAGGAAACCATCTAACCCTGGATTGTCTTCCAGCGGTCGCCAGCTCAGGGTATGGGAATCGGTGAGTGCCACAATTGTAGCGCGGCGAGTGTTGGCGCTACTGCGGAGAGTGTTCAGTAATCCATTTGACCACGACTGATAATTGCCCGAAAGAATGACCAGGTAGGGGGGCGACTGGCTGGCACGAGCAACCACCTGATCAGCAGAGCTAACAACCACCAGCGGACAGCGAATCTGTTCCAACGAAGCCTGAAGTGTCTGGAGATCGTCGGACGGCTGATCAAAGATGAGAACGTAGCTGTGCGGAGAGTACATTTCAAATCAGCAGTATTGTTCTGTCAATATACTGTTCCTGAGAACAACCTTTGACTGAATGGAATCGTTCAAACCTTTAGCAGTGACTCAATATACGTCTTAAAAACGGGTTTCTGCCTTCCGTTTCTTTTCGGATTTCAACTGAAGTATTTTCCAATAGTTATCGAAACGTATCTTTTGGTAAACAAAACCTCTGATGGGTTAAGCAGCGATCGCCAAAAGTTAAATACAGATATAGCGCTTCGCGCTCCAGCAAACCACAGGTTGTGGGGGGGGGGGGGGGGGGGGGGGGGGGGGGGGGGGGCAGGGGGGGGGGTTTTGGGGGTGGGGGGGGGGGGGTGGTTGTGGGGGGGGGGGGGGGGGT
>JBIKWV010000693.1:0-3676 GCA_044356135.1 Elainellaceae cyanobacterium | reverse complement strand
GCGCGGCTTCGCCGCGCCAAGCGAAACCTGGGATTTTATTGGGATTTTATTTTATGGCAAGCCCCTAAAGCCTTTCTTGGAGGTTTAGGGCGATCGCAAAAGAAGCCCTCAAGTCACGGAATTGGGCGGAGTCCTCCAGCGACGGAAGGCAACCAGTCCCAGCAGCAATAACGGCAAAAATCCGATCGCATCGCCCCATCCTGCCTGACGGGCGATCGGCGTAAATCGCGTCTGGAAGCGGGTGTAGTACAGCGACGTAGTGCCCTCATACCCGGAGTCAGTGCCAAAATAGAGCCATGCGGTTCCAGTCTGGTCAGTGCGAAAGCGAAACGGTTTGCTCTGATTATTTCGCGTGATTAAAGCATAAGTGGTGAGATTACCATCATCGGGTTTGGCAATGTCGCCTAGAACAACCGAATCGCGGCCCCGTTGGGACTGCTCCCCCTTATCAATATTCAGCATCAACAGATCAGTCTCCCGATCGAACCGGGCAATTCGGGGTTCCTCCAGGGTGATGCCTGCCTTCAGGTAAACGCTGTTGGCTGGACTGCCACCAATGCCAAAGCTGCCATCTGGCTCATTGGAGGCGAGCTGAATATTGAAGGTTACCGAATAGTCGGTATTGGGGGCCAGACCCCGTATGGGCCGCTTGAAATACATGAACAGATCGTCGCTGCGGTTGGCTCCCCTGATGAACAGTGCATTCTGCCGAATCAACGGTGGTGGGAGCGATCGCACCCCCCAGAACAACTGATAAATCTCCCGACCTCTGGAAGGCAGATCTGCAAATCCCCCGCGCCAGCCCTGCGCCCCCCGCGAAAAGTTCCACGCCAGCGTCACCGGACGGGCAGTGCTGACGGAAATGTCCATTGGGTTGAGGGTGAAGGTGGGTTGCGCTTGCATATTCTTAGACTGATTGAACCGGATGCGCTTTTAGCAATTTTTGAGCGGCTTCAATTCGAGAGGTTTCTCCAACCAAAATGCACTCTGATAGCACGTCCAGATTAATCGACACAAGAGCTGGAATTAAGCTGTGGGTAACCTTTTCGTGTCTCCCATTCTGCAAATGATAAACCGCTAAGACTCCATCCTCCCAGATCCACACCTCGTCAACGCCCAACGCCTGATACCGCTCTAGCTTTGAGCTATCTCCACTGGTAAAGTTCACCTCAACCGCCAGTTTCAATCCCTCGATCTCGTAAGATTCATCCGCCTCTGCCGAAGCCACGCCCTCTTTTTCCTGCGTCATTGAGCCAGTCGGTTTGAATTCGATCGCCCGCTGAAACAGAAATGTTTCAATCAAAAAGCCAATGATGCTCTTGAATAGCTCGTGCGCTTCACCGGGCATAAGAATTTCGATTGTGCCGTTGTAGTAGAACAGCCTGACGCCACGGGTGTTCTCGAACCCTTTTTGCAGGTGTCTAAACTGCTCCCAACTTCTGCCCCGCTGAATCGTGCGGACATCGCCGTGACCCGTTTCAACTCGAATCGGTGAGGGACTGGTGGTGACGGTCATAGGTTTTTAGGAGGACGCTTGTGTTTATCATACTTGGTTAGTTCAATCTCGTCCCCAGGCTCCGACTGGAGACGTGCTCTGGGAGGCTCTGCCTCCCTGGAATTGGAGGCAGAAGCCCTCCGGTGGGCATCCCCGAGGGATGAGCAGGGAAAAGGGGATGCAATTTATTGGGCGGTGTATAACCTCGACCAAAAGAACCCCAAGAGCCAGAATGAGTTTGAGCATTTACCCCCAGAACAGCTTCTAGCGGATATTGTCAAGAAGGATCAGCGGGTGGCAGAACTGATGGCTGAGATTGCAACTGTTTTACAAAAACAGGGAGAACCCTGAGACCCGTTAAAATGCTAGGGATATAGGATTACCCCTAACCGCAGCCTAGCAATCACACGGTATGGAGCCGATTTTTGCCCTCTGGCCAAGCCAAATCACAGCCTGATATAGAAATCCCAATGGCAAAAGTAATTGCAATTACCGATGCGTTTAAAACGCTCACCGAGGTTGAAACCCGTTTTGGGGTGAGCCGGAGTGAGCAGGCAGACTTTTTTCATGAATGGCGCGAGGCGTTGCCAGCCCTGAACGCAGTAGAATTGGATCGCCTAAGCCTGCTGCGGCAGCGATTGCTGTATCATCGGGCGGATGGGGATTTGCTAGAGGGAGCAGTGATGCTACTAGTGGCATCACCATTGCTGGAACTGGCGGGGTTTTATGATGCACCCTTTAAGCTGAAGGCCGAAGCAGCGGTAGAAGTGACGGTCGATGATGGAGAAGAAGTGCTGCGGGGACGGATTGATGCCCTGATTTTGCAACAAAACTTCTGGGTGCTAGTGCTGGAAGCGAAGAAAACGACGATTTCTACAAGATCGGCCTTGCCCCAAGCCCTGGCCTATATGCTGACCAACACCCAAGCCGAGCAGCCGACCTTTGGCATGATGACCAATGGCGATGATGTGCTGTTTGTAAAATTGACCACCCAACCGAACAAGCAATACAGCCTCTCACGGGCGTTTTCGCTCTATACGTTGCCGGAAGAATTGCAGACGGTTTTGCAGATTCTTAAACGAATTGGAAAGGCGATCTCCTAAGCCAAGATCCTTTTAGCCTGAAGTTAGATAAAGCCATGAAATCATCAATAGTTCCTTTACATCAAGTCTTAGAGTTGGATATTGATGCTGTCAGTATTGAACCATCAGAATCTTATAAAATAGCAGGGGTTTATAGTTTTGGACGTGGGTTATTCTCTCGCAGTCCACTGTTAGGATCCGAAACGACTTATAAGACGTTTCATCGTTTACACAAGAATTCTTTTGTCCTTAGTCAGTTAAAAGGATGGGAAGGTGCTTTATCTCTTGTGTCAGAGGAGTTTGACGGCTACTTCTTGTCACCTCAGTTTCCAACATTCTCAGCAATAGATAATTGTTTGGATATTGAATATTTTAGTTGGTACTGTAAGCAATCTAAGATTTGGGAAAGTTTAAGACAAAAGTCTCAAGGTATGGGAGCACGCAGAGACTCTGTTTCAGTCAAGAAATTTCTATCACTAGAGATTCCGCTACCCCCGATCGCAGAACAACGGCGAATTGTAGCCCGCATTCAGGAACTAGCCGCCAAGATTGAAGAGGCGCGAGGGTTGAGAGTGGGGGCGATCGATGCAACCAATAAGATCATAGGAACGTTCAAACAAAAGTTTTTTTCCTTAAATCCTAGAGCTATTGAATTAGGCGAAGTGGCTACAATCATCGACCCAAATCCATCTCACAGATACCCTGATTATATGTCCCAGGGTATCCCGATGATCTCTACAGTTGATTTTGTAGGGGAAGACGAAATCACTACAAAGAATGCAAAATATGTTTCATTAGATTTTTACCAAGAAACTCTTGGGAGATTTAATGTTGGCGAAGATGATGTCATCTTTTCTAGGAAGGGAAAAGTTGGCTATGCTCGTTTGCATCCACCTGAAATTAAACTGGCTATGACACATACTTTGTGTGTCATTCAGCCTAATACTCAAAGAATATTGCCAAAATACTTACTTTATTTTACGAGAAGTCCTGCTTTTATCAGTTATCTAATGGGAACCATGAATCCTAATGTTGGAGTGCCAACTCTAGGCTTAGGTGTCATTCGCTCTGCTCCTTTAGATCTTCCAACTCTAGCTGA
>JBIKWV010000692.1:0-3678 GCA_044356135.1 Elainellaceae cyanobacterium | reverse complement strand
GTGTTTTGGTGGGGCGCGGCCCCCCCGCCCCACCCCAAAACTGGGGTTTTACTGGGATTTTACTTTATGGCAAGCCCCCAACGGTTTTCACCACCATCCGCTACAAGGATGGGTAAAGTGAAGCGTGCCCATCACCCAATTGCAGGATAGATGGGCACGCTTCGCTTTGCCCATCCTACGTGGAATCGGTCCAATTTTGCATTAAAGTTGCCAGGGTAATAGACTGAAAAACACTATAGGACTGCTAAGTGTTTATCCAAAAACCGAAAAACCAAATTCTGGCAGGCGCGACGCTGTAGCGTCGCGCCTGCCAGAATTTGGTTTTTCGGATAGGCTCCGGTAGGCGCGATTCAGCTTGAAACCCCAAAAGCTGTTTCGCCCTGAGCGAAGTCGAAGGGCGAAACAGCTTTTGGGGTTTCGACTTTTTCCACGCCCACTGACTTACTAAACTTTTGCCTAAATTGCACCAATTTTCCTGAAACGCTGACTCCATCAGCGTTTCAGGAAAATTGGCACTAAAACCAAATATGCCGCGAAACGCTCTCTATGAGAACATTTCACGGCATGACAGGAAAAATAGTCAAACCTCCAGTTACTCAAGAATTGAATGGGTAGAAGAATATGGAATTGTATCAACTTTCAGCCTGCGAACTGGCTAAAAAAATACGGGATCGAGAAGTGCGATCGCTTGATATTGTTCATGCGTGTTTGGCACAGATTGAACGGCACAATTCCTGCATTCGGGCTTTTATTACCGTGTGCGCAGAAGCAGCACAGAAAGCGGCTCAGGAGTCTGATCGACTGCTGGAACAGGGAACAATTTTGGGGCCATTACACGGAGTTCCGATCGCCATCAAAGATCTGACAGCCACCTCTGGAATTCGTACCACCTATGGTTCCTTAATCTATCAAGATCATGTGCCGATTCAGGATGACTTTGTGGTGACGCGACTGAAGGCCGCCGGAGCGATCATTCTGGGTAAAACGAATACCCCCGAGTTCGGTATGGGAGCGCATACGAGTAATGCGCTTGTACCTGCGACAGCAACACCCTACGCGGGCGATCGCAGTTCTGGCGGCTCAAGCGGAGGTTCTGCCGCTGCTGTTGCATCAGGAATGGTGTATCTGGCGCACGGGACAGACATGGGCGGATCAGTACGCACACCTGCCAGTTTTTGCGGTGTTGTCGGCTTGCGTCCTTCTGTAGGTCGCGTTCCCCGCCCTGAGAAACGCCTTCTGTGGGACACCCTGGCAACGGATGGCGTGCTGGCGCGATCGGTGGAAGATGCCGCCCTCATGCTGTCCGCGATGGCGGGGGAGGATGGGCGCGATCCCACAGCAATTTCTGGAGTCTGGCCGATGCCTTCACTCTCCCCAGAATCCTGTGCCACTATCCACGGGCAGATGCGGTTAGGGTACAGTGCTGACCTGGGCATTACCCCCGTCGATCCCGACGTTCGCGCCGTATTTGAAGCTGCTATTGAGAAGGTAACGCCGCTCTGTGGCGTGACAAAAGCAACACACCCAGACTGCACCCAGGCCAAGTTCGCCTTCGAAACCCTGAGAGCCGCAACGATCGCCCAACTGCACCAGGAACACTATCAACAGCAGGGCGATCGGCTTTCAGCATCCGTTCGCTGGAATATCGAACAGGGCTTCGACCTGACCGCCGCCGAACTACTGAAAGCAGAGACAGAGCGCAGTTCCCTCTATCGCCAGTTCATCCGCTTCTTTGAGAGATACGATGTGCTGGCAATCCCCGCAGCCTGTGTTCCGCCATTCCCTCACCATCAACCGGAGGTGCTGGAGGTGGATGGTGTTGCCCTGCCCAACATTATTGACTACTTAAAGATCACCTACACCATCTCCCTGGTGGGTCTGCCAGCAATTGTGATTCCCTGCGGATGGACGGCATCCGGTTTACCCGTCGGACTTCAACTTGTCGGCAAGCCTCACGGAGAGACCGAACTGCTACAGTTTGCCTACCTATTGCAGGAACAGCTCGGATTCTGTCACCGCTGGCCTGTATCAGCTTTTATGCCCCAACCAAAGGATCTGGACTTTTGAGTATTCCCCCTGCAATGCTGCGAGACGCTCTCTAAGAGAGCGTCTCGCGGTATGCGTATGCGATTAGCGTCTCTTGCTTGCCCCTGCGGCGCAGGGGCAAGCAAGAGACGCTAAAAATCAGGTTTTCGGATTCCAGCCTATGGCTCTCCACTACTTTGTGTGAAAAGCCATCCGAGCGATGGCTAAAACCCTTGATTTTGTGTGGGCGCACTGCGTGCGCCCACACAAAATAGTGGAGAGCCCAGCCTATTTGGCTTTAGCGCCAACTTTCTCTGAAAAGCTGACTCACTCAGCTTTTCAGAGAAAGTTGGCGCTAAAATTGGATAAGAGCATCTCAGTTTTGCGAGTGGCGCGAACCAAGCCCGCGCTACCCGCAAAACTGGGTTTAGAAATCTGCAAAAGTGGGATGCATCCAAATTGGAACTACCACGAGGTATGGTAGGAAGCAATCGTCGAAAGTCCAGAAAGGATCAGGCTGTGTCTTCAAACAGAACTGGGGAAGGCGTTGCTGAGTAAGAAGCTAAGGCTTGCTTGCAGGGGAGTGTTCCTACCGCAGCGCCTCCACTGACCGTCTGTGAAGCGACGATGTGGCTATAGTAAGGATTTTGCCAAAAATACGCCATTCAAGCACGCTCTTTACTGCCCTGCACTTTTTGAAACACCTATGACGACTGCACGACAACCAGATGCCAAAACCAAAGCGACGGAAGATGTCATCTACGGTGATTTATATAACTCAATCTTGGCGCGAAAACTCCCCCCTGACACCAAATTAGGCGAAAACCTGCTGGCCGATCACTACGGCGTCAGTCGGACCATTATTCGCCAGGTTTTGCAGCGCCTTGCCCACGATCGCCTGGTTAAGCTAGAACCCAATCGGGGGGCATTTATAGCGTCACTCTCTCTACAGGAAGCCAGGCAGATTTACGAAGCATGGCGGTTGTTAGAAGCGGCAATCTTGCGAAATGTTATCCCAACGATTACCCGCAAGCAAATCGACAGCCTGCGCCAACTGGTGGCGGAGGAGCGGCAGGCGTGCGAAGCCCAGGACCTTCCCCGCCTGACAAGGCTCTCGGCTCAGTTCCACATTCAGCTTGCCGATCTCTGCTCCAACAAAATTCTCAGTCGGTACCTGAAGGAATTAGTACCACAAACATCTCTAGCCTTCTTCTACGAAATTCACAACATGCCTATTTGCACCAAGGATGAGCATAGTGAAATTCTCGACTGTATCGCAGAAGGCGACGAGGAAGCAGCAGTTGAGGCCGCAATGCGCCACCTGGACGGCATTGAAGCCGCCCTCAATACCCGCACCGCCTTAAGAAAACCGACCAGTCTGGTAGACTTGCTCAACTCTCGCCTACCCTCTCCCCTCCAGGAGGAGTAGCCCCATCTGGCATTGCTGATTGGGAGGATGAATTTTTGTAGAGAGCCGCGCTAAGCGCGGCTCTCTACAAAAATTCATCCCTGAATTAAGCAACGCACCCAATCTGTGTCGCGGGCTGCTGCTCCCAGAGGCAAGGCGATCGCGGATGCCGCCCGAAATTCTGGCAGGCGCGACGCTGTAGCGTCGCGCCTGCCAGAATTTCGATGTTCGGATAGGCTCTTACA
>JBIKWV010000691.1:0-3680 GCA_044356135.1 Elainellaceae cyanobacterium | reverse complement strand
ATCAGGGGTTATCATAGAGGTAGTTTTTTGTTGTGGGGGCAGACCTTTGAGGTTTGCCCTTTTTTGTTGCCTACCTCTATTCTCGCTAATCGCTGCCACTCACTCCCCCAACCAATAGATGCGCCCGCTCGCCCCCCAGTTGACGCGCAAGCTGTGGCGAAATCTTCCCGTGACAGTCCCCCGTCCGGTAGTGGGCATACTCCGGGTCACTGAAATCCACAATCTTGACCCGCAGGTTTTCCAGCGTGTCGGAACCCTTGTAGCAGTTGCTCACCAGCAAAGATCCATACCGACAGGCGGCATCCGGCTCAGTCGCAAACATCCGCCGGATTTTCTGCCGCAGTTCATCATCAGCAAAGTAGTAGCTATTGCCAGAGCTGAATGTTAGCCGTCGTTCAACCCCATCAGCAAACACTCTTGCTTTCAGGTGGTTGGCATCGGGATTGCGATTATCAATTTTCACCAGCAGCAGAGATTGCAGCTCCTCTGGCTCAAACATCTGTTCCAGCAGGGAGTTCTTGATAATCTCCGGTTCTGACAAATAGCGCCCTTTCCCGTTGTTGTGCGCCCCGTCAAAAATCGGGATGCTGAGACCGGAACCTTCGATAACTCGCGTGGTCAGATCCATTCCAGACAAGCTGTGATATAAATGTACTGTTTCTCACGCAGCAAGCACGCGACTGATTTTCTGACCTTTACACAGCCCAACTCTGACAAAATCAGCCAGTTGGCTATTACTCAGCGAGTCTGCAAGGAGGATCACCATGCCGTGGCAAATCAAACGTCTGGAAAATGGCTTGCTGGTGCAGGAATACGACCAGGAGCCAGATGAAACCAGCGAAGAACTCCTGACCCCCGACGATAGAACCCAGGACGAGTGCTACCCGAACTTCGCTCATCTGAAGCCAGGTGAAGTTTTGGTGCTGCCGGAGGAGCCTAAAAAGGAGAACTCCGGCTGCTGGTATCCCAGCCGTTATGAGGATTTGGGGGAGTTTTTGAATGGTGATCCGGGGGCAATCGATCGGTTAGAAGGTGGGCGACCCAGTCGCTACAGTTGGCGCGATTACGAGCCCGATGAATCCTGGTGATAGCAGGGAACAGCCAATAGCCTGGAGGAAGAGTTCAGAGCAGAGCTAAAACAGTACCAGGAGGAACGACAAATGCCATATGTCACGAGCATTGAACGTTTGGCGAAGGAAGAAGGTATTCAAGAAGGAACATTAAAAACCCTTCGAGAGACGATCATTGATTTTCTCAGGCTTCGCTTTGAGACAGTTCCTCCAACCATCGTGGAAAGGCTGGCTAGCTTAGAGGATGTGGCACTACTCAAGCATCTCCAACTCCAGACAATCACGATCGCCTCGATCGAAGAATTTCAACAATTGCTAGACCAGCCTTCTCAGCCTGATCAACCTTCCCAAAACACTTGACACCAAGAAAAGCCAAAAATCAGCAAATATTCGTTGGCCAACTACCAATCAATTAAGCGAACTTCAGGGGAAGGCGATCGAGGATCTGCTGATGGATTGCGTTAGCGGCAGCAGCAGCGATCGCACTCCAATCCTCATCAGTAAGCTGGTTCTCCAAAACTCGCCTGATGACAACGTTAGGAGACACCTCAGCTGGAGATTCCTCACTGGAAGATAAAGCTTCCAATGCATCCCAGAGCTGCTGTTGGATTTCGGGGGAGAGGGTTTGGAAGCGTTTGAGGAGAAGAGGTTGACCGCAGGCGATCGCTGCATCTGTGGCCGCTCCTAAATTCCATTCACCCAGCACATTTTGAAATTCCTTCAGCACCACCGCCTGCAACCGCTGCATCTGCTGGAAATAAACCGGGTTGGAGAACAACTTGTCAAGGTGAACCCCGGTGTAACCTGCACCAATCTCGCAGTTTGTGGACTCCTCAATTTGGACAGCTTTCCAGAACTGTTCCCGGCTTATCTGAAAGGTCATCACTGTCTCCCGGCTAGTCTTCCTCTGGTGGGTCAGGGCTGGTTACATCCCAGCTTCTTAGGTCTTCTGTTTCACAGAAATCAGAAGTCCGACGGTAGTACTCAAAATATATCAAGTTTCCTGCCTGTACATCAGCACCACACTCAATCATCCCGCTCGCGCGATAAAATTCTTCCGCTTCAGGTAGTGCGTGGAGTCCGACAAGTCCTCCATAGCCCAATTCCCGACTGCGGTATCGCGCAAACTCAAGAAGTGTTGTTCCAACCAGTCGATAGCCCAGTGGATTCCTAAACAGTAGACGATTCCACGGTGCTGTAGCAAGTGAGCGAACGTAGATGACTCGACGAGATTCCTCGAACCAGGAGCGGTGCCCCAGTGTTTCGATCAGCATCAATCCCTGTGTAATATCATCACACTCAACTGCATACTGCTCTGCTCCCGGACGAGCGCCATATGTACGAGATTTCATTTCCCAGTCCCAATACTGATCAATCGCCGAAGAGCTACGAAGCATCGGTTTCCAGATCTGCTCAAAATCATCCAGGTGCTTCTGAGTGACTGATTTCAGCCAAGCTTCAACAGGCTGGCGATCACAAACTCGGAGTAATTGGACAGGTTCATTGATTGGTAAGGACATTCAGAACGTTGCCAAATCTTTATAACCACGGAAGATCGCGGTTAACCTGCCTTAAGATAGGCTTTAGTTAGAAGCGATCGGGAAAGCCAAATATGACCCAAACTATTCTGGCAGAAAAGCTCAGTCTGTATGACCTGGAGAAGCAGTTTGGCTTACAGCGAGTGGAAAGCAGCCAGTTGTTTCCAGAGTGGCAAACCGACTTGCCCACATTGACGGAGCATGAACAGGAACAGCTCGATCGCGTTAAAGCCAATTACTTCCATCTCTCCAGCCGACCCATGCTGGAAGAGACAGTGAAGATGGTGGTAGTGGCTCCCTTACTTGATTTAGCAGGTTTTATCAAGCACCTTTTTTCATAGTTACCGAGAAATCAGTCAGGCTCTCCGCAAAGGATGAGCAAATTACGATCCGTGGCAAGATTGACGTACTCGTCATACAAGAGCAGTTTTGGATCCTGGTGATTGAATCCAAACAATCGGGGTTATCTCTGGAACCGGGTATTCCCAAGGCTTTAGCTTACATGCTGGCAAATCCTCAGCCTGTAAAACCGCTGTATGGCATGGTTTCTAACGGCAGTAACTTTATCTTTCTGAAGTTAGTGCATCAGAATGTACCAAACTATGCCCTCTCAGACGAGTTCACCCTGAGACGTGGCAATGACCTGTATAGCGTTCTACAAGTGTTAAAACACCAGGCTGAGGTTATCGCAAAAGAAAATGATTACTGAAACCAGTTATGGAATTGTTTAAGAACGGCTGCACGAGCAACGTTGGCTTCTGGTTCTGACTACAGAAACTGCCTGAATCATGTAGCTGCTTTGTAGTTTAGGGAAAGATAAACGGCTTAGGGAATACTTTGCTCATTCTAGGGCAATTTTATTCCCTAAAAAAATCTACGTTTTATAGGGCTGTCCTTGCTCGATTAGAAGTATTTCACAGGCTGATTCGGCTTGCGATCGAGACAACTACGCCCTGGAAACAACCGCTCAGCTAGTCAAAAACGGAATAGACGGTCTGGTCATGCCAAACTAGAATTAGGGATTCCAGCGATTTCGAGGAGGCTAGGGTAATGAGTCCCCTATTACAGCAGG
>JBIKWV010000688.1:0-3685 GCA_044356135.1 Elainellaceae cyanobacterium | reverse complement strand
CAGAAAACTCATGGCTGTCTCAGTATGAGAATGAAACGACTTTAGAGAACTCAATGCGACAGTCCAACACTGAGCGTTTCTTGTTCGAGGCACAGGCTGGCGGTGGATTGGTTTTCGGTAATGCCGCTAGCGGTGGTAGCACAGTCCCGCTAACTGCCGCAACCCTAATTGCAGAAAACTCAATCCGCGATCGCCATGCCAATCAATCAAAGAACGTTGCCCCGCTTTCACCAACATCATCCCCAGCATCAGGGCGATCAGGGTGGCACAATCGAGCAGCATGAATAAGCAAGTGAGTGCCTGAGCATCGCGCAAGCCGGACTGCAAGACCTCGAAGGCAGCAGACTTATAATCCTTGAAGTGGGGTTCAATGCCGCCGAAGCGCTGACCATAGAGGGCAAAGGTTTGCAGCGAGGGGAGACGCTCAGACAGCACCGCCCAAGTGTCTTGAGCGTCGCTGAGTTGAGCCGTCGCAAGATGGCAGACCACATCGCCGAAGACTTGTACATTCTGGTACAGGTAAGCTTGCTGAGTGGGTGGGATGAGTTGTTCGACTGAGCGTGTTTGACCATTGGCGAGGGTGACTGAGAGGTTCGACTTGACTCGAATCGCCCAAGACCACTGGTGCTGCTTGAGCCAGCGCACCAACTCAGCGTGTTCAAAGCCTCGGTCTGCCAGCAGAGTGACTTCAACCTCCGGTGGCAGGACGCGCTTGGCGCACTCAAGCAGCGGTTTGTATTGCTCAAAGCCGACCATCGCACTGCCGTGTTCCAGCACGACTTGAGCCAGGGTAAAAGAGCGTCCGCCCCAGACGAAGCAGACCTCTATCAAACAAAACTTGTCCCACAGCATACTGGTGTCGAGGGTGAGCAACACCGACTCCCCTGCAAAGGCTTGCAGAACGAAATGCAGTATCGGTTCGTAGAAGCGTTCAGCCGTGATCTGCTCATTATGGACGAAGTAACTCAACCGTTCCATATGGGCACGGGCTTTACAGCCCCGGTGTCTCAAATAGGCAATCCACTCCCCCAAACAGGCGCTCTTGGATTGCAGGATGGCTGCCACAATTTCTGAGAATCCTTGCAGATGGCGTTGGTCTTTGGGCTGCACCCATTGACGCAGTTGTTGTTGCAGTTGACGATACAGAAGGGGTGTTTCCATCGAATTTCGCTTTGAGTTGGGGAACTTAAGCGTCTCATGGAACGCCCCGTTCAGCTACCCCTGTCTTAGAGTAAGACTCCAATCGCAGCAACCCTTTCAGCACTTCTCTGCACCACTAAGATCATGAGCGTATTGGTTGGAATCCTTCTATGCCGCTGGAAATTGAACGAAAATTTTTGGTAATTGGTGATGCGTGGCGCAGCCTCGGCAAAGGAATGCTCTACCGTCAGGGGTATCTTGCTTCGGAGCCAAATCGTACTGTGAGGGTGCGGATTGCAGGAGAACAGGCGTTTCTGACGATCAAGGGAGCGTCGGAGGGAATTTCTCGCAGTGAGTATGAGTACCCGATTCCCCTTGACCATGCCACGGAGATGCTGGATCGCATGTGCGATCGCCCCCTGATCGAAAAAACGCGCCACAAAATCTCCTATGGTGGCTGGCTGTGGGAGGTGGATGAGTTTTGGGGAGATAATGAGGGGCTGATTATGGCGGAGGTGGAGCTGCCGGATGTTCAGCAGGAGGTCACGCTTCCAGAGTGGATCGGGGAAGAAGTGTCGCACGATCCGCGCTATTACAATTCCTCGCTGGTGAAAAACCCCTATCGGAACTGGAAATAGCTTCTAACCAGGGAATCAGTCCACCGCCAGCACCAATCCCTTCAGATAGCGCCCCTCCGGGTGAAAAATACTCACGGGATGATCCGCAGGCTGAGTTAACGAATGCAGCACCCGAATCCCCCGCCCCGCCTCGATCGCCCCAGCGGTCACGGCTCCCCGGAAGTTCTCCGTATCCACCACCTGGGAGCAGGAGAAAGTGAACAAAATGCCACCCGCGTTCAGTTTGTCGATCGCCATCCGGTTCAGCCTGCGATAGGCCATCATTGCCTGGTGTCGCGCAGAAATGTTTTTGGCAAAGGCGGGTGGGTCCAGCACAATCACGTCGTAGCGATCGCTCTCCTTGAGAAACTCAAACACATCGGTGGCGATGGCTCGATGCAGCACCTGACCCGGATGATTCAGTTCAACGTTGTGATTTGTCCAGTCGATCGCCTTCTGGGAGCTATCGACGGAATCCACCTGGACAGCCTGAGCGGCGATCGCATACACCGAGAATCCGCCAGAGTAGCAGAAGGTATTCAGAACTCGTTTGTTCTGAACATACTGGGACAGTAGGGCACGATTGTCTCGCTGGTCCAGAAAGAACCCGGTTTTTTGACCTTCTTCCCAGTTCACCAGAAACTCGTGGCCGTTCTCCCGCACCAGGCCCTCAGATTTGTCGCCCAGCAGGAACTGGTTTGCGACTCGCTGCGGTGTTTTTCCCAGGACGGAGCCGCTTTTGTCATACACAGTGTGCAGGCGATCGCCATACACCGTTTTCAGACAGTCCACCAGGAGCGATCGCTGCTTGTACATGCCCAGTGAATACGCCTGCATCACGGCGGTGCCGTTATACCAGTCCACAATCAGTCCCGGCAAACCATCCCCTTCGGCATTAATTAAGCGATAACAGTTGGTTGCCTGACTATTGGCTAAACCAACAGTTTGTCTCAGTTCGTAAGCATTCTTAAACTTTTCCAAAAATGTTTGTTCGATGGTTTCAACAGGTTGAAAAGAAAGAATCTTGACCGCAATATTTCCGTTGTTGTAATGTCCGGTGGCCAGGTATTCGCCCTTCTCACTGTAGATGTCGGCGATCGCCCCCTCCTGCACCTGCGGGTCAACCTGCTTAATCGCACCCGAAAAAATCCAGGGGTGAAATCGCTTGACAGCATCCACTTTGCTGTTGCGGAGAATAATTTTGGGGAAGTCGGCCATTGCTAATCCTGCACCTCATGCTTTCCCACTATAGCGTTTGGCGCTGACTGCCCTTGATTCGATGGTGAATTCCGGGATGTCAAACAGTTCGTCCTCTTCCAGGCTGTACTGTTCACAGACGAGGCTAAGGCGGTTGCTTCGCAGTTCCTCGCCCACTGTCTCCACCGCATTCACCGAGTGGGTCAGGTCACCCTGAAACATCACCAGCATATTTTCCTGCGGCGTAATCTTGCCAACCTGCTGCCGATGATTGCGCAGCACTAGTTCACCGCCCTTTAGTTTTGGAGGCACCTGCACGTAGAGAACACTCACCACCATCGGCGGATTCACCGTTTTGCAGTAGGAACGCAGGGAGCGATCGATGTGGGGATCCACCCGCGACCCCTGTTTTAGCTGGAGGGGATTCAGATAGAAAGCATTGCACCCCGGTTGGAGTGCCTGCTCCAGGTATGGCTGCGCCCAGGGAAACTGCCGCTCCACTTCGGCCAACGCCGTGCGCCGGAAAACGATCGAGAACCCTTTGGTGCCAATAAAGTCCCGATTCAGGTTATTTACCGCAAAGTAGGGACAGGACTGAATCGCCCCCCGCAGTTTGAGCAAATAGCGGGAGGAAAAGGCATTGGAGTGGAGTTCGTAGTAGGCCAAGGCGATCGGGGGAAGAAGACCTTTTCGATCTTAGGAGATTTCCTTATTGTCTCAACCCCAGGCGT
>JBIKWV010000689.1:0-3685 GCA_044356135.1 Elainellaceae cyanobacterium | reverse complement strand
ACGCGCCGACTCCTCATCCTCCGGGTTCACCCCCGTATTGCCCAATTCGGGATAGGTGAAGGTGACAATCTGCCCACAGTAGCTGGGATCAGTCAGCACTTCTTGATAACCCGTCATCCCCGTGTTAAACACCACTTCGCCAATCGTGGTGCCCGTCGCGCCAAACGACCATCCCTGAAACGCAGTTCCATCTGCCAGCACCAGCAGCGCTGCCTGACCCGTTGCGATCGCCATACCCTTCCCCTTCCAAAAACCTTTCAAACTCTAGCAAGAATCCTCCGCTCCGGGGCGGAGTGACCAGCGATATTATCCTATGTGAGAACGGGCAAGATAGGGTGGAGCTTCCACTGGATTTCAGATTGTGGCTCGTCAATAATAGGCTTAATCGCCGTTTAGGATGTAGAACCCCTGCTAAGCGGGCGTTCTACATCTAAAAAACGGCAAACATCGTGACCATTATCCATCGGCGACCTCCACCATGCGCTTCTCCCTGCTCCTCGTCACAGGTTTTCTCGCAACAGCAGTGGTCGCCTGCACCTCAACGCCAGTCGTACAGCAACCGTCTCCAGTCGCCGCACCAACCGCGACGACCCAGCCCAAACCCAAACCTCAATCCACGCCAGCCAATCGCCCTGACCCTTTTCAGCGCGGCCTCGATCGCGCCTCCAGCGCTCAGGCGTTGAGCCGCTCGGCCCAGTCGCAGGACGATTGGCGATTAGCCAGCACCCGCTGGCAGCAGGCGGTTGACTTGATGTCAGCCGTTCCTAACACCAGCCCCCACTATGCCAAAGCACAGCGCAAACTGCCGGAGTATCGTCAAAATCTGGCGATCGCCCGTCAGCAGGCCAGTCGCGCCGTACCCCTTGCCGCCCCACCCGTGGCGATCGCCGCTGCACCCCAGGCTGAACCCGTCGCTGTCAATCGTCCGCCTGAACCCACCCCCCCGGAACTTTCTGGGGCCGAAGGCGTGCATCGCGCCCCGATTGTTCGCCGTGCCGGAGGCACACCCGTGATTCGGGTCACCTTTAACGGAGGCCAGCAGTACGAGATGATCGTAGACACTGGAGCCAGCGGCACGCTGATTACCCAACCGATGGCAGCCGCTCTGGGCGTGGTTCCCGTGGGGCAGGCCAGAGTAAACACCGCCAGCGCTCAGAACGTGGCGTTCCCTCTGGGGTATGTGCGATCGATCGAGGTGGACGGGGTGCGGGCCAATAACGTACTGGTGGCCGTTGCAGGACCAGAGTTGCCGATTGGGCTGCTGGGTCACGATTTTTTTGGGGAGTTTGACGTGACGATTCGCGCTAACGAAGTAGAATTTCGGCAGCGATGAGAAGGGTTATCACGCCATAAAAGCAACTAGCTGCTCAACCTTGTCCCAGGCTGCGCCGCTTTGCAGAACATCGCGGGCGATCGCCACCCCCTTCGCATAAACCACCACCGGATCAGCATCGTCGGGTAGAACACCGCCAACCTTCAGCGCCAGCGCCGCGTTTAGCGCCACCACATCCTGCTGTGCCTGGGTGCCCTTGCCCTGAAGCACGGCTTTCATAATTTCAACGTTCTCATCCACCTCGCCGCCGACCAGGGCGCTGGTGGGGGCTGTCGTCAATCCCAGGTCTGCCGGATTCAGGTCAACGGTGTAAACCTGGCCTTTCGACAGCACCGCCAGATGACTCACATCCGCCAGACCTGCCTCGTCCAGCTTTTCTCGACCGTGGAGAACGATCGCCTCCTCCCGTCCCAATTGCTGGAGGGCGATCGCCATCGTTTCGATCAGCGCCGGGTTGAATACACCGATCACCTGGCGGCTGGGGTGGAGCGGATTCACCAGCGGCCCCAGCAGATTAAAGACGGTGCGCACCTTCAGGGTTTTACGAATGGGGGCGACGGACTTCATCGCCGGATGCCAGCCGGGGGCAAACAGAAACGTCACGCCGACTTCCTGGAGCGCGGCCTGGGCCTTCTCTGGCGGAACCATCAGGTTTACCCCCAGCGCCTCCAGCACATCGGCAGACCCCACCTTACCGGAGGCGGAGCGGTTGCCGTGCTTGGCAACGGGAACTCCGGCGGCGGCAGCGACGAAGGCAACCGCAGTGGAGATATTAAAAGTAGAAGCGCCATCGCCGCCCGTGCCGCAGGTGTCGATGCGGTTGGCGGGCAGTCCTGACAAATCCAGGCTACCGCCGAGAGATTGAGCCTGAAGCACCTGGGCCATCCCGGCCAGTTCCCCCGCAGACACACCCTTCACCTGGAGTGCCACCAGCAACGCCCCAGATAGAGCCGGGGGAATTGCCTCTGAAAGCCAGCCCTGCATCAGGTCAGCGGCCTGCTGGCGATCGAGCGATCGCCCATCCAGAAGCTGTTGGAGCAGCGGCGACCAGTCCTGGTCTGAAGCAGCAGGGGCATTAGTGGCGGCGATGGGAGTTGTCGTCATGTCTGAAAAGGAAGGTCGCAGGAATACAGAAGCTCACTATAAAATATCGCAGTCGGGGGACTCCCGTGATTCAGCTTTCTAACTTCTCGCGCAATGTCTCCGGCTTGAAGCCTACGGCGATCGCCTTCCCATCTTTGACAAACAGCGGACGCTTGAGCAGCATTGCATCGTTGGAAAATGCTTCTGCCCACTGCTCATCTGTCCAGCCCTGCTTTTCCTCCCCCAGTGCGCGATACGACTGTCCAGAGGTGTTGCGCATGGGCTGTGCCCCTAAAGCCTTGACCCACGCCTGAACTGTCTTCTGACTGGGCGGCTGCTCTTTCGTGTTAATAAATTCGTACTCAATGGACTGATCCTGTAGCCACTGAAACGCCTTTTTGCAGGTCCCACAGTTGGGAATACCGTAAACTTGAAGCGACATAAGATCCTGAAACCACTACCGGGTGATTCACTCCAATACAATACAGCGCTTTGCCAGCGCGTGTGGTACAAAGTTTTTGTTGAGAGCCGCGCGCCGCGCGGCTCTCAACAAAAACTTTGGTTTTATTCAGCGCGCAGCCCTGTACACCGGATAGATTCTATCGATGCCCTATACGCTCTCTGATTTGAACCAGATGTCCCAGGGCGAGTTTATCAACGCCCTCGGCAGCATTTTTGAAGATACCCCTGCCATTGCACAAACCGCCTGGAATTCTCGTCCTTTCCAGGATCTTACACATCTGCATCAGACGATGCTCCGAGTTGTCGAAATGTCAGGACAGGATGCACAGTTGGCTTTGATCCAGGCACACCCCGATTTGGGGAGTAAAGCAAAAATGGCAGCGTCCTCTATTGCAGAGCAGGCTGGAGCCGGGCTGGATCGATTGTCACCAGAAGAATTTGAGCGTTTTCAGAGATTGAACCAGGCGTACAAAGATCGATTTGGTTTTCCGTTTATCGTTGCGGTTAAAAACCATACGAAAGCCAGTATCTTACAGACATTTGAGGAGCGCTTGCAGAATTCCTATGGGGAAGAGGTGCAGCGGGCGATCGCCGAAATTGCTCAGATCACCCGCTTTCGCCTGGAACAGCAAATCTTCTCTGCTTAGGAACGGGAATTAAATAATTTGTAAAACTTCACCGCAGAGGCGCAGAGAGCGAAAAGTTTTGACTCTGCGTCCTCTGCGTCTCTGCGGGGAACCCAATTTAGTTCAGCTTAGGGATCTGCTGTTTAATAAAACCCCAGTTTTTGCTTGGCGCGGCTTCGCC
>JBIKWV010000690.1:0-3685 GCA_044356135.1 Elainellaceae cyanobacterium | reverse complement strand
GCTCCCTCGCCCGTCAGGAGGTGAACCTGTTCTTCGGGATAGGCGCACCGCTCCGGGTCTTTCAAGATCTTGGCCAACTCGGTTGCATCGTTAATCGTAGTGGGCAAATCTCCCCCGACACCAATCACGCAGGCGTGGCCTTGAGTAAAGCGATCGCTCATTTCCCAGACTTCCTCATACGGGGGCTTGCAACGATTATGGCTTTTGCGGGAGGTCGGGCACAGGCTTTCTGTAAAAAAACGTTGCAAAAGGAATGTAGGTAGAAATTTTGGCTAGATTGCGGTAGGGGAATTCGCTGGAGCAACCCTTTTCTCTCGCCTGTCAATTATGAACATTTTTCATCACAGTCTGTTCAGCCTGACCCTCCTCACAGCGGGATTCAGCGTGAGCGCTCCTGCCTTTGCCCAGGCAAAGGTACTGGTCACTCCTGAAGCAGTCATCGTCAACGGAGTCCGAGGAAACAAAGCGCCTGAAACGCGCACCCTGTCCGTTCGGGCCACCGCTCCGATCAGCAACCTGCGCGTGAATGCTTTTGATTTGTACAACGCTGAGCGCGATCGCGTTTTCCCCAAAGGGCTGATTACTGTTCCCAACCGTATTCCCCCCATCGCCGTTGACCAACCCCAAGATCTCCCCGTGACCTTCAGTTGGCAAGAGGCTCCCAGCGGCGAGTTTCTGGGCAATTTAGTTATCACTCAGCAGGGAACCGAACTGCTGGTGCCGATAACCGTTCGAGTCAAAGATGGCTGGCTGTGGCCGCTGGTGCTGCTCGTTGGTGGCGTGATTCTGGGGACGACCGTTTCCAGCTACAGTCGCTGGGGAAGAGGGACAGACGAGGTGACAGCCAATCTGGAACGGCTCCAGAGGCAGGTTGAAAGCGAGCAGACGTTTCCTGCCTCCTTCAAATCCCGCATTCTGATGCATCTGGTGGACGCCAAAACCGCACGGGACAGCAAAAAGCTGGAGGCCGCTCAGCAGGCGATCGTCGAAGCGGAAACCCTTTGGAATCGGTGGTTTCGACAGCAGTTGGACTGGACAACAGCACTGGAGAACGGCGACGCGCTAAAGCATCGGCTGTCTCAACTTCCATTTCTGGATACCGAGACACGCTATATCCAGTTCATTCAACGTGATTTGAACAAAGCGTTAATGCAGGTGGTGGATTACAACAGTCCCCAGGAACTCAGCGAAAAAATTGAACTGCTGTCCAGGCAGGAGGCTTTTTTTCAAAATGTGTCCCGGCAGTTCCTTCGCCTGCAATTCTCGCTGGCTCAGTTTGATCCCTCTCCTCTGGAACCAGCCCTGCAAAAGGAATTTCAAGTTCTCCAGCAGAAGGTCGGAGAACTCCGACGGCAGTTGAATACGCTCCCCCCGTCAGACCAACCGGAACAGGCAGAACTCAAAGATGCTGAAACTGCCATCCATGAGATGACCGATGCCCTCAAGGGGTTGCAGGAGAGGGCCAGGGAAAATTTACCAGCAGACAGGCTACCAAAATTTCAAATCGGCGCAGAAAAAAATGTCATTCTTCCCCCACAGCCCATCCCGCCGTCCGTTGCACCCTCTTCAGAAGCCGCTGAGGTTATTCCCAGCGCTATTGAAGATAACCCGGTGCTGCACCTGATTCCCATTGTGATTCCCAATCCCAACCGACGCTTGCAGGTTTTCTCCTTCGCAACCTGGCTGATTACCGTGGCTTTCCTCTCTGGCATCGGGTTCAACCAGCTCTACCTGAATCGCCCCACCTTTGGAGCCGATCGCCCCAGAGACTATTTCTCCCTGCTGGCCTGGGGATTTGGCGCAGAAGCTACCCGTAGCGTGGTGACCAATGCGCTGCGGCGATCGGACGGGAGTGCTTAAAAAAAAGGCGAGACGCTAGAGTGTCTCGCCTTTTTTGGGGATTCTAATCCAGCTCAGCGCTGAAGACGTTGGCGATCGCGTCCTTTGCATTCGCCTGGAACTCGGCCACGTTCACCCGGTTCAGCAGCCAGATGGCCGTCAGCATTCCCACCACCTGGAGACCAAATACCAGGCCGTAGGCCAGCACGGGACTCACAAACAAACTGCGGCCCAGATCCAGCACCGCACCGCCCAGCACTATTGATATAGCCCGCGCCATGGACTGTGCCAGCCCCCACGCACCGATGAAGGTTCCAGCGGTCTGCACCGCAGTCAGGTCGAGCATCAGGCTGATCGCCCCGGTGGTGGTCACCCCGGAGGCCAGCCCAAATAGCAGCAGGCACCACTGAAGAAATTTCGGATTGCCACTAAACCCGGAGGTGATCACCAGAATCATACTGAGGGCCACCAGCAGGCACCCCAGCCGTGTGGTGTTCTTTTTACCCAGGCGAGGGACGATCGCAAACCCTGTCGCACTGATGCCGATCAGCGTCCCCGTACCCCAGAAAGCGTTTAAGCGAGTGGTATCTGACACACACATGCCAAACACCTCGCCACCGTAGGACTCCATCACTGCATCCTGCATGAACAGGCTGAGGGTCATGAACAGGAGAAAGGTGAAGAAGAGTCCGGTTTGCGGGGAGGCGGTCAGGATGCGGAGGGCACGTCCCAGCGTAATCTGATCTTCCCGCTCCATGTTGGCGGTACGGTTGGCAAAGCGGGAGAACTTTTTCTCAATCCCAAAGGTCGCCAGCAGAGACAGCCCCAGAACGATCGCCGGGACGATCATGAACAGACGATTCACAGCCACCTGGAGCGTTGCAAAATCGGTCGTTCCCAGTTCCTGACAGGTGCTATTCAAGGGCTGGGGGAGCAGTCGAGCGCTGAGAATTGCGCCGATGACGATGCCCACCATCAGCATCGACCAGACCACCCCCACCAGCTTCGATCGCTCCTCTTCCTCAGAGATATCCACCAGCATTGCCGCATAGGGTGTAGACCCGGCGCTGAGGGCGATCCCGTATAGTGCAAAGACAAATCCCATTGCGCCCGTCCAGGCCAGGGTCTGACCGCTCCAGCCCGTTGCTTGCAGGCTGGCTCCCAGTTGCCACATTACCTGCACCGCCAGAAACGCCGCCAGCACAAACAGCACAGAGCCAATCCACACATATCCGGTGCGGTGATAGCCCCTGATCGGTTTGGCATCCGACAAATGCCCAAACCACAGCCGCGCCGGGGCAATAAACTGGTGCATGGCGATCGCCCCAGCCGCCACGGTCGCGGGGATCGCCAGTTCCTTAATCATGACCCGATTGAGAATCCCCAGGGTCAACACCGACATGATTCCCAAACCCATTTGGAACAGGCCCAGACGCAGCATGGTGAACAGCGAAATTCGGGGATGCATCCCTGGTTGTGCCAACTGCGGCTCCGAAGTTTTCATTGAATACCCCCATCCGTCGAACAAAAGCAGTTTTGTAAGGTTTTTTGCGTCTTTCTACTGGCTGGTTAACTCACACAAGTAAAACCCTCGCGCAGTATCTGTTTAGCGGTTTTGGATTCCCGCCGGGGCGTCGCCCCGGCGGGAATCCAAAAACTTATACTTAGTGTCTCTTGCGTGCCCCTGTGCCCCTGTGCCGCAGGGGCACAGGGGCACGCAAGAGACGCTAAAAACGCTAAACAGATACCTCGCGCAGCGAGGGTTCCACTTCTGTAAATAACAGCTTAATCTAACGATACGGTCTTCTAGAGCTGAATGGGCGATCGCTTTACAAACAGCTTTACA
>JBIKWV010000687.1:0-3687 GCA_044356135.1 Elainellaceae cyanobacterium | reverse complement strand
GGGGGCGCTGTCTGCGTTGTGGGGTTGTGTGTTGGGGGGGGGGCCCCCCCCCCCCCCCCCACAACAATCAACCACACGTTTGAAACACAACCTTCTATCCTAATGGCCGAAGTAATATGATGAATATATGAATCGGAGAGACCCCTGCATATTGCTCCCTGGTCAATCCTGATTTGTTTAATCGGCACTCCCGCCCTCCACTTCCATGCAGGTTCTACTGATTCACGGTCTAGCCCGGACTTCGCTCTCTCTTCTCAGCCTGGAGTGGCGCTTACAGGCAGAAGGCCATCGGACGGAGCACTTTGGCTACTTTGCATTTGCCGAAAGTTTCGACCAGATCGCCGAACGACTCTGGCAACGCTTCAATACACTGGCACGTCAGGGGCCATACGCGGTGATTGTGCATTCTCTAGGAGGCGTGCTGACTCGCGCTGCCCTCAGCCTGGGAACCTTAGCGGCACCCGAACACATCGTTATGCTGGGCACCCCCAACCAACCCCCCCGATTGGCTCTTCTGGCCTGGAATTTATTACCATTTCGCTGGTTTACCGGGCAATGTGGCCTGAATCTGACCCGCCCAGAATTCTACCAGACGCTACCGGGACTCCCTGCTCCTTACACCATCATTGCGGGGACTGGAGGCCCGACAGGGAGGCTCAGTCCCTTTGGAGATGAGCTAAATGACGGTATCGTCGCGCTGAATGAGACGCGCCTTTCACCCCAGGATTCGATCATTGAACTTCCGGTCTGGCATACCTTTATGATGAACCACTCGGAGGTTCAGACTGAGGTGTTGCGGGTGCTGCGGACTTAGTGTCTATCCGGAGAACGAAAGCCCAAATTCTGGAGGGCACGATGCTACAGCGTCGTGCCCTCCAGAATTTGGGCTTTCGGGTAGGTTCTTAAACGGGTGTCTGTTTTTCTGCGATTAACCGATCCAACTCCTGCTGCATGGTCTGCCGAACGCGCTCGTAACATTCATCCACATAATCGTGATCCTTTGCAGCGGCATCCCCATACCGTTCAAATGCGATCGCCGGACAAACTCGAATGTGCAATTGGATTGGTAGCGGAATGTTGGGCAACGGCCCGATTGCTAACCCCCAGGGCAGTCCCAGGTAAATTGGGAAGACCCCCGGATCGATATCCAGAAGCCACGGCAAACCCCACTGGTGGAGTTGCTTGACCTGGGGATACAGGTCTGTCAGGACGATTAGTGTGTCGTGGGCACCCCAGGAAATGACTGGAACGATGGGGACTTCTTTTCTGAGCGCCAGTTTAACAAACCCTTTGTGGCCAAAGAAGCACACCCGATCTCGCAGGTTGTGGGGGCGAAACACGTCCCGCGCACCTCCAGGATAAATTAATACGGCAGCGTTGCTATCAAGGGCCTTCAACGCCATCCGGGTATGGGCCTGGAGAGCGCCCACCTGAGCCGCCAGACGGGCGACACCAGGGAATGCCCGCCACATTTTAGGTTCCATCAGGGCGTAGGCAGGGCGATCGCTGCTGAAGTGCTGAAACCAGTCATAAATTGTCATGACGGTATCTGGAGAGGCCAACCCCCCGTTGTGACTGCCCACCAGCAGCAGTTTCCCCGTTTCAGGGACATGCTCCCATCCGTCGGCTTTGACCCGGAAGTAATTGCGGTAGAACCAGCCGATCAGGGGGAGGAGCCGCTGAATCACCTCAGGATTGCGATCGTCCAGCGACCAGCCTGTCAACGTGCTAGAAGGGGCAAGCGTTGCTCTGAGAGCCAGCCTGGCGAAATCGTTTGCCGCCGCAGTGAATTGATAGAAGTCCTGCACAGGTTGAATAATCAATAATGTGAGCGATACCGAATGAAGTCTATACAGAAGCGGTTTGATGCTCCGGATTCTGAGATGCTGGCACGGCAGACTGCAACGGTTTCCTGACGGCGCGAAACATGCCAAACCGACACAAACCCGCGCCAAAGGCAAGCCGCATCAGCAGCAGGGTCGGCACTTCCCGCAGGGATTTGAGGAAGCCTGAAAACCCGAACTTCACCAATCCTGCGGGGCGGGCGATACCCTGCCAGATGGAATCCAGCCAGGAGGGGAGCGTCTCCTGCGTCCAGTCGGCGGTGATTACTTCGCCTTCGACCAGTCTGGTCTCCGTTAATTGTTCGGAAAACCCTTCAATGCTGGCAAAGGCAGGGTGTGCCCACTGATCCAGCAGTTGCTGCATGACGGGTTTTTCCCAAAAATTCAGGGGCTGCTGGCGATCGTCCCGTTGATTCCAGTCGGCCACCACCAGGATGCCACCCGGTTTCAGGACGCGAATCAGTTCCCTGGCAAATTGAGCTTTGTCGGGCATGTGGGGGCCTGCTTCCACCGACCAGACCACGTCAAAGCTGGCGTCGGGGAATGAGAGCGCCAGGGCGTCGTCCACCTGAAACCGGGCATTCACCTCCGGAGGTGTCAGCTCCCGGGCGCGTTTCACCTGCTGTGGGCTAATTGTCACCCCGATCACCGCAAAGCTGTAGTCCCGCGCCAGAATGCGGCTACTGCCGCCAATGCCGCAGCCCACATCCAGAACCGTGGTACCTGCTGGGAGCTGGTCGAGGCCACCCCAGCGCACCATCTCATGCACAAAGTCATGTTTTGCGGCCAGGAAGTCTTTGCGGCGGGGCGGTGAACCGTAGTGCCCCAGGTGGATGTGTTCGCCCCAGTAAAATTCCAGGATGCCATCGCTGGTCCAGTCGTCGTAGGAGTTGGCGACGGAATCAGCGGTCTGGTACTTACGGGGAAACAACAGGTAAATGGCCAGTCCAACCAACAGTAGAAACAGCAGAGCACCGCCTGCCCACAGGATCTCTTTTATCATGTTCAGAGTTTCAAAAGCAGCTTTGCCACGATTTCAGTTTAGGAGATTTCCGGTAGAGAATCCGTTTGAAACTCGACCCAGCGCTGTTGCACCTGGTCGTAGCAGGCTGATGGGGACGGCATGAGGTTTTGCAGCACATTCAGATCGACTGCACCATTGCCGATCACCAGCAGCGCGATCGCCCGATTCGGATCATAGGTGGCGATCGCCCTCAGCAGTGCAGTGACCGTCTCCTGCTCCAACTCGAATCCCTGGAGATAGGAAGCAATCTGAACCTCAGGCACATAGGTGTGCTCAAACGCAACGGTTTCTACGGTCCAATCGATCGTGCCAGAAATCTGCTCCAGAACACGGCACACCACCATGCCTCGACCGTCGTTGAGGTACCCCTTCCAGGCGGCGTGACCCAGCAGCAGAATATTTTGTTGAATAAACTTGTTTTGCCAGTAGCCAAAGTAGCCCTGCCAGAGATCAGGATGCTCCCGCATTGGGTGCCTCCTGACCATACATTCGATCCCTCATCCGTACCTCGCAGATGAAAATAACAGTACACTTGTTTCTCGGTGGAGAAACGATACAGTCGGTGGGCATCCTGGCTTATGAGTTTTGGGTTTCAGGTTTCAGGTTTCAGGGTCTCAATCCCGCTAACACTCAGGGTTTTGCGGATTCATAAAGTACCAGTTTTAGTTTGGCGCAGCGACGCCGCGCCAAACTAAAACTGGTACTTTATTTCGTTGCAAGTCCCTTATTACTGAATTTTTGACTATTTTCCCTGTAATGCCGCGAAACGCCCTCGCAGAGGGCGTTTCGCGGCATATTTAATTTTAGCGCCGTTTTTCC
>JBIKWV010000685.1:0-3696 GCA_044356135.1 Elainellaceae cyanobacterium | reverse complement strand
AACCCCTTGTAAAAGAACACAAGCGGGCAGATGATTCCCTGATCCTGAAATCGAATCCAAATGAATGCGGACAAAGATATGCGTGTTACGAACTACACAACCGAACAAAGATTATTGGTTGTGAACGTACTCAAAAATTCACCGTAGAAGCTGAGAGTTTCGTCACTCGGCTCTACAGCAGTCAATTCCCTTCTCTGCTCTAAATAATGTAGCCACTTTACGGGAACCTCACCCTTCCTTTAGCTTTCCTTAAGAAGTTTGGACATTATTGGTGCATTATGTTCGCTGTGAAGTAGCATTCATCACCTCAGGTATGCTGCCGAACCAGATGTTGTTCTTCCTCCGCGCTACTCCCTTCTGAACTCAGGTCTGAACTCAGGTCTGAACTCGGTGAGCCGCTCAGTAACTCAGGCATGAGCGCCGCAAACCCTTTGCGAGGATGGCATCAACAACCACAAGGAAGCAGTGGGATGTATCCCACCAACAGCCTTCCATCCTTACAGACAAGGGGAACCACAATGCAAATTTATTCAGAACACCTGATGGCATCCTGGGCGCTGGTACAGCGGGGGAGCCGGGCAGCAGGGGTAGATGGGATGACGGTGGAGTTATTTACGGGCATCGCAGACGAACAACTCCGGCAGTTACGGTCTCAACTGCGACAGGAGCGCTATCTGGCAAGTCCTGCGAAAGGTTTCCTACTGCCCAAACCGAGCGGCGGACGGAGGTTAATTGGCATTCCGACTGTGCGCGATCGCATCGTTCAGCGCTATCTTCTACAGCACATTTACCCGGCCCTGGAGCAGAACTTCAGTGAAGCGGCGTTTGCTTACCGCCCGGGGCTGTCTATCTACGCTGCCGTAGAGAAAGTGATGGAACGCTACCGATATCAGCCCAACTGGGTGATCAAGGCGGATATCCAGCAGTTTTTCGACAATCTCACATGGGCGCTGCTTTTGCATCAGTTAGAGCGGCTGCGGTTAGAGCCAGCGGCGGTGCGGTGGATTGAGCAGCAGTTGAAGTCGGGAATTGTGGTGGACGGGCAATTTTGGCGGACGAATCGGGGGGTGTTGCAGGGGGGGGGTTTGTCTGGGGCGCTGGCGAATTTATATCTGAGCGAGTTTGACCATCAATGCCTGGAGGCGGGGATTGATCTGGTGCGCTACGGGGACGACTGTGTGGCGGTGTGCCAGAGCTACCTGGAGGCGAATCGATCGCTGGCGCTGATGCACGACCGATTGTCAGATTTGCACCTGAATTTGCACCCAGAGAAAACGCAGATTATTGCGCCGGGGCAGGAGTTTACGTTTCTGGGGCATCGGTTCGTGGATGGGCGGGTGGAGGTGCCGGAGTGGAGGAGGGGAAAGGGGAGAGGGGGAGAGGGGGAGACAGTTAGGGGTGAACAGCGATCGCCCACAAGTGGAGGAGGAAGACCACCAAAAGTATGCAGCATCGTTCGGGTAGAGAAGACAGAAAAAACACAGCAGCGAAGTTCAACGGATGAATATTGGAGGGATGGTATGACGACACTGTATGTGACGGATCAAGGGGCGTATTTGCGGGTGCAGCATCAGCAGTTTCAGGTGTTTCATCGGGATGAGTTGCGCTGTGCGGTGCCCGCCAGCCGGGTGAGCCATGTGGTGCTGTTTGGCTGCTGTAATGTGTCGCATGGGGCGGTGAGTCTGGCACTCCAGCGACGGATTCCGATTCTGTATCTGTCGAGCAAGGGGCGTTATTTTGGGCGGTTGCAGACGACGGGACAGGCGCGGATTGATTATCTGACGCAGCAGGTGTTGAAGTCGCAGGATGAGGAATTTATCCGCAGGCAGTCGGCCAGCATGATTATGGGCAAGCTGCACAACGCCAGAATTTTGCTGATGCGGCTGAATCGGCGACGGAAGACGGAGGTGGCAACGGGGGCGATCGCCTCCCTTAGTGAAATCATCGAGAAAGTGCCCACTGCAGAGACGGTTGAGTCGATGCTGGGGCATGAGGGACAGGGAGCGAATCTGTATTTTCAGGCGTTTGCCAGTTTACTGAAGGGTAATTTTGAGTTCGAGAAACGCACTCGCCGCCCGCCGACTGACCCCATCAATAGTTTGCTGAGTCTGGGCTATACGCTGCTGTTTGAGAACGCCAATTCAAATCTGAAGTGCAACACCTGAAAGGGTTGCTTGGAGGGACCCATAGGGATAGTCTGATGTTTACCACAGCAAAAGACACCCCTATGAGTTACGTCCAGCTTACTGTATCTGAACGCGATCGCGTCTGCGAATTAAGAAACACAACGAATTTGTCGTTGCGGGCGATCGCCAAGGAACTGGGACGAAATCCCAGCACAATCTCACGAGAACTGGTTCGCAACCAGGAAGAGGGAGGTCACTACTTATCGGATCGTGCTCAGCAGCAAATGGAGCAGAGACGCCAGCAAGCGAAAACTGCATTTAGTGGAATCACAGAGCAGTGTCTGGCTGAGATTAAACAGCGATTGAAACAGCGTCATAGTTCAGAGCAAATTGCAGGACGACTGAAACGGGAAGGGACAGCAAGGGTCAGCTACGAGACAATCTACCGGATGATTTATGCGGATCATCAGGGGATGAAAGCCTATCAACAATATTTGCGACAGGGGCGAGGGAAACGACGCAAGCGAGGGGGCAGTAAGGGGAAGCGGGGGCAGATTCCAGGGCGCGTGGGGATTGAGCAGAGACCTGCGATCGCTGATGCCAAAGTTGAGATTGGGCATTGGGAGAGTGACACGATGATTGGGAGCAATCATAACGGAGTGATTATCACCCATGTGGATAAAGCGTCAAAGTTTCTAGTAGCGGGATTGGGTAGAAGAAAGACTGTTGAGCAGGTTAATCAGGTGACGATTGTATTATTTTCTGAGATTCCACAGGAACAACGACGCACAATGACTTTTGATAATGGTAAAGAGTTTAGCGGGCATCAAGAACTGAGTCAGGAATTGAATCTATCCTGCTATTTTGCAAATCCATATCATTCCTGGGAAAGAGGACTGAATGAACATACGAACGGGTTGCTGAGGCAATTCTTTCCCAAGCAGACGAACTTGAAGCTGGTTAAGCCAGAGGCGTTAGAAAAAGCGGTCGCACTGATTAATCACAGACCGAGAAAATCGCTTGATTATCGAACGCCTTATGAGGTATTCTATGCGGACAGATCAGACACTGTTGCACTTCAGATTTGAATTGGCGAAAGCACAATGCTTCTGAAACGACAAATTCATCGTCAAAGTAGTAAAATTCGCAAGGTATGTGTTTTGGCTGCAAAATTTCAATGATTTGTTCAGGAGACCTGTATCTTGAGTTAAGAGCAATCTTGGTTTCAGAGATAAACTTATCTTCTATCCTTCCAATTCTGATTCTGCATCCGAAAATGCTAACGAACTTTCTAAGGACACTTAGCAAATCCTCGGTAGATTCTATCAAGTCTCTAGGTATCCAGTAAGCAAAAGCAAGGACATTGTAATTATTGATATGGCTTTCTAACTCCTTAGAGCACAGTAACAAGTAAGACCTAGTTGAGTTGTTGCCAATTCTCTTTAAAAAGAGTCTCACACCTAGCTTTAGATCCTGAGTGTAATCTGGATTGTTATATGTTGCAAAAATTTGACTTTCCTCAATTTGAAAGTTCTTGAATATTTGTTTGTATGTATCACCTAAGAGCAAC
>JBIKWV010000683.1:0-3697 GCA_044356135.1 Elainellaceae cyanobacterium | reverse complement strand
GTGGCGCGGCTGCGCCGCGCCCCGCTGAAACTGGGATTTTATTGGGATTTTATTTTATGGCAAACCCCTAACCAGGCAAAGTTTTTCAACCAGGCAAAGTTCGCTTGGCGAACTGCTAGTGGGTCATTTGCTTTGCTCATAGCCATACCTCTGTGGGGTGGGCGTCTCGCCCGCCCAGACGGGCAAGATGCCCGTCCCACAAAATGAATGGCAATGCTCATACCAAATGACCCACTAGTACGCTAGGGCTGAAGTCCATATACCACCCTGTAGGGTGGGCATCTTGCCCGCGCAGGATAGAAGCCTGCACTACGGATGGGATGCGAACTTAAGCCGCAGACTACTAATAGTAGTCGATACTCGATTACGCTCGTTCCGCCAGCTCCATCCAGCGTTCGGTTGCTTCATCAATTGAGGTGGTGAGATGCGCGAGTTTCTCAGTTATTTTTTGCATCTCTGTAAAGTCACCTGGTGGATTGCTATAGAGCATTTTTTCAAGTTCTGACTTTTCTTCCTCCAATTGAGGAATCTTTGTTTCAAGCTGTTCGTATTCACGTTTTTCTTTGTAGGAAAGCTTGCGTTGCTTTTGCTCTGTTTCAGGGGCTGGTTTAACTGTAACGGTTTCAGCGGCAGGTTTCTTTGATGGCTGTGTTTCTTGAGTCGAGGTTTCTTCGTTTGCTTTGTAGTCCAGGTAAACGGAGTAGTTGCCGGGATACTGACGCAGGGTGCCGCCCGATTCAAAGGCGAAGATGCTGTCTACGGTGCGATCGAGGAAATAGCGATCGTGCGACACCACAATCACGCAGCCGTTGAAGTCCTCCAGGTAGTCCTCCAGCACTGCCAGCGTCTGCACGTCCAGGTCGTTCGTCGGTTCGTCCAGAATCAGCACGTTGGGGGCACTCATGAGGACACGCAGCAGGAACAGGCGTCGCTTTTCGCCGCCGGAGAGTTTGTTGATGGGGGCGTACTGCTGATTAGGCGGAAACAGGAACCGTTCCAGCATTTGAGATGCTGTAATCACGCTGCCGTCGGAGGTCTTGACCAGTTCGGCAACGCCCTTCAGATAGTCGATTACCCGCTGGTCATCTTTCATCGCCACATCTTCCGAGTGCTGGTCGAAATAGCCGATATGGATGGTGCTGCCGATTTCGACAGTGCCAGAATCGGGCTGCACTCGTCCCGTGATGATGTCCATCAGGGTGGATTTGCCTGCGCCGTTGGGGCCGATGATGCCGACACGATCCTCCGGGTTGAAGTTGTAGGTGAAGGTCTGGATTAAGGTGCGATCGCCATACGCCTTACTCACCTCCTTCAGGTCAATCACCTTCTTACCAATGCGCCGCCCCACGGTGGAAATCTCCACCTTCCCGTTGGCCTGCTTAAACTCCTGCGACTGCATATCGCGGATTCGGTCAATTCTGGCCTTCTGTTTTGTGCTGCGGGCTTTGGGGCCGCGCTTCAGCCACTCCAGTTCGCGCCGCAGCACTCCGGCATGTTTGCGCTGGCTGCTAGCGGCGGATTCCTCAGCCTCAGCTTTCTTTTGCAGGTAGTAGGCGTAGTTGCCAGAATAGCCGGAGAGATCGCCCCTATCCAGCTCCAGAATGCGGTTGGTGACACGGTCGAGGAAGTAGCGGTCGTGGGTAATCAACAATAGTGCGCCCTTAAAGCGGTTGAGGTAGCTCTGGAGCCACTCCACCGAGAGGGCATCCAGGTGGTTGGTTGGCTCGTCCATCAGCAGCACGTCGGGGTCGGAGAGCAGGGCAGTGGCGATCGCAATCCGCTTCCGATATCCCCCCGACAGATCCCCCACCCGCGCCTCAAAGTCCTGGATGCCCAGTTTGCTCAGTACCACTTTGGCATTCGTTTCTAACTCCCACGCACCTGCCGTCTCAATCTTCGAAGCCACGCTGGAGAGTTTCGCCATCAGGGCATCGGCATTACCGTGGCCGTGGGCCAGTTTATCCGACAGTTCCTCATATTGACGCACCAGAGCCATCTGTTCGCCGCTGTCGGCAAAGACCTGCTCCAGCACCGTCAGGGCTTCGTTCACCTCCGGCTGTTGCGGTAAATAGACGATCTTTGCGCCGGAGTTGACCCAGAGTTCACCTTCGTCAATTGGTTCTATGCCCGCAATGATTTTCAGCAGGGTGGACTTGCCGGAACCGTTGGTGCCGATCAGCCCTACTTTGTCCCCCTCCTCCAGGCTGAAGGCGGCATCTTTGAGGATTTCTTTGATGCCAAAGTCTTTTTTGGCGGAGCGGAGGGTGAAGATGGTCATGGGGAGCGATCGCTAGATTTCTGCCACGTCTATCATATCGATCAAACCAGTATCCGTACCCCCTCACTGTCGGGAAGCAGGTGTGGGGAACAGTTGGCGCAACAGCGCCTTTCGGCTCTCAACCGTCTCCCCGGTGACGTTCCACAGCGTCTCATAGAAGAAAAAACTGCATCCAGAAAAGCCCCGCCTGCGAATTTCTTCCACCTGCTGCCGGATCTGCTGGCTGGGAACAGACTTCCTCTTGAGGCCAGACAACACACCGACGCTGACCGGAACGTGTCCGATCGCCCCTCTCACCTCTGGCTGGTTCAGAATGGCGGCGAACTGATTCAAGTTGTCCTCGTACACTTGCAGAATCAATTCCTCAATCAGACCCTCCTGCCGCCAGGTGTGCCAGTCCTGGAGGGAGTGACTGAGGGAATAAGCGTAGGGATTGGGAGACAGGGTGAAGCGGATGTTGGGTTTACGGGCTTTAACCTCGCGGAACAATCGTCGGATGAAATCGGAGATCTTTTTGGCCCGCCAGCCAATCCAGCCCGGATCACGAGGGTTTGCAGGTGGTTCTTGGCCCTGCTCACGTCTGTACAGATCCACCGTGAATGGATCGTAACCAAATCCAAATGGCAATCCAAAGTGATCATCTAACTGGATGCCCTGGATGTCGTAATTCTCAACAACTTCAATGATGAGTTGCTGAATAAAAGTCTGTACCTCCGGGTGAAATGGATTGAGCCAAACCCGTGGATGTTCTCCTTCCATCCAGATCTGCGAACCATCGATACGCTGGCTGATCCAATGGGGCCGACGCTTGAGCCAGTCAGGGTAAAGAATTTTGCCCAGTTCTGCTTCAGAGACAATCATTGCAGCCATAAACCCAAACTCAAACCAGGGCATGACCGCCATCCGCAATGAGCGTGCCTGATCAATGATTTCCTTGAGCGAATCACGCTTTCGGCCTGCACCAATATCAGGTTGACGGGGATCGACGATCGCCCCAATGACATTCCTGGCAACATTACTGGGATGCTGCGTATAGCCCCAGCTCCAGACTGAAGGATAGAGCGTATTGAAGTTCAGGTTTGCCAGTTCCCGAAGGGCAGTACTGCGTGCGGTCGGATCGAAAAGTACATTGCTATCGATACTGGTTAACCAGACGCCACGAATTTCCCGTGCCATGTCTCAATCCCTCTGGGACAGTTCAATATTAGACCTGCCCCTCAGTATAAGCAGACTCAGTAGATCACTGGGCTTCTGACTAAATTGCGCCGATTTTCCCTGAAACGCTGATGCAGTCAGCGTTTCAGGGAAAATCGGCGCTAAAACTAAATATGCCGCAAAACGCCCTCGCAGAGGGCGTTTTGCGGCATTGTAGAAAAAATAGTCAAAAGTCCGGATCTAAGGGATCTGCTATTTAATAAA
>JBIKWV010000682.1:0-3705 GCA_044356135.1 Elainellaceae cyanobacterium | reverse complement strand
GCTCTAGTAGAGGCTCTAGCATTTGGATAAAGTCCAGCTTAGCCCTGGGGCTTCATTTTCTTTGCCATATCCAGGTAAGGATTCAGGCTGGGGCCAGGACGACGACGGCTGCTGCGGCTGTTAGCGGCCAGCAGATAGTCAGGGGCGAAGGTTTGGGGGGCAGTGGAAGCGGTTGCCAACTCCCTGGGAGCAGCAGCAGCCTTTGCTTCTGCTTTCGCAGGAGCGGCGACAGCGGACGCTGCAACCGATTCTGCACTCTTACCATTCAGCGAAGCCGCAGGGATTGCTGTGGCGGCAGCAACCTGAGGGGTGCCCTCCACGACTTTCACGCCTGAAACTGCTCCGTTCGCCTCGGCAACCGCTGGAGTTGCCGGGACGCTCTTTGCGTCGTCCGCTTCCATGAAATATTCTGATTTCTTACTCAGACCTACAATTCCACCAATTGCCCCAAAGATGCCGCCAATCAGGGCAAAGATCCCGCCGAGTAACTTCTTAATTAATCCCATTATTGCTATCGCTCCTAAAATCAGCCCAAGTACTTCAGCACAGCAACAAAAACGGCTTCCAGGAGATCCCGGACTCCACACACAAAATCTTCGTTCGCGTATCAATCACCGCTTATCAATATTATTAACCCTCTGCGGGCACATTCGAGCGGCAATTCAGAAATAAAGTCGGTGCTAGAACTCCACCAGTTTGTCGAGCAGTTCTGGAGGCAGGCGGCGACCGCCGCTCTCCTGCAAAGTGTTGATCTTCTGGTTCTGTTCCCGAATTCGGCGAGACAGCAGGCGGATAAAATTAATCGCAATGCCGGGGGTTTCCTCGATCGCCTCGTAGAGCTGCTGCTGGCTCAACATTAGACATTCGCAGGGTTCCAGTGTGGTGACAGAGGCGGAGCGCGGTTCCGCGTCAAAGACGGCCATCTCCCCAAAGCAGGCTCCCTTTTCCAGCCGCGCCAGCTCTCGATCGCCCTTGTGGACTCGAACTTTGCCGCTGACAACGACGTAGAGCGATCGCCCTTCCTGTCCTTCTGAGAAGATCGTGTGTCTGGCCGGGAAAGATAGCTCATTCATGATAGAAGCCAGACGCACCAGGAAGTCATCTCGCTGTTCCTCAAACAGCGGAACACCCCGGACAAACAGCAGTCGGTCAAAGCTGGATAGCATAAAGGTCAAGATTCGTTTGATTGTGATGCGCCTGAAAAGGAAGAGGGGGGCTTCCGGTTGAGTTTGCCAAATGGACCGGAAGACTTCAAGCCCAACGCCTCAGTAATGTGCTCCACTTGAGCTGCCATTACCGGGTCGGGGTCTTTTTCGAGCACGGGCAGCAGCTCCCTTAGAGACCGGGGGGAGGCAACGCTGAGATAGAGCAAAACAGCTTCTCGAACAAAGCTGGTGGGGTGTCGCAGGCAGGCGATCGCCTGATCCGGGGTCAAACTCCAGCGGGCCTGCCGCGCCAGATGAAAACAGCAGGCCAGCGTCCATTCTGACAGGAAGTGCCGCAGTTCCAGCAAGTATCGGACACGCTGGCTGGGGGGCAGGGGTTGGTAGACCACCAGCTCCGACAGACATTCCAGCTTCTCTGCATCTGGGTGATGGTCAAATACAGTCAGGAGGATCCGTTTCACCTGGAGATCCACGGTGTTGTCCAGGATCTCCAATCCCCGTGCGGTATTGTCCCAGGAATCAGATTGCAGGTTGAAGGCTGCGGCCTGAATCGTATTGGATGGGTAGAGGAAGCGCAGCAGCAGAAAAATCCGTTCTTGAGAGTCAGAAAGCAGATCCCGGAGCGATCGCCGCAGCAGGTCGGCCTCCACATAGACCACTGCTTCCTTAGGCAAATCCATCAAACTACCCAGAATTTGCCCCTGGAACATCAGTTCTTGATAGATTAATTCCTCCACCCCACTCCGTCCCAGCATATCGGCCACTGCTTCAATGCCTTCTTCGTGGGGCACTTTGAGCAGGGTTTTGAGAATGGTGCGGCGAGAGGTGCCCCACGAGGTCATAAGATGGGTGACCAGAGCATTGACCGCCTCCAGAGAGCCAATTCGCCCTATGCTATTCCAGGCATAGGTGCGCACCAGCTCTGACTTATAAATATCCTGCCCCAGGTCCACCAGCATGGGAATTGCATCGTCCCCCAGTCTGACCAGCGCCTGCATCGCCGCCTCGCGGGTGGACTTGTAGTAGAGACCCCGCAGCAGTGAAGGATAGTATTCTTCGGTGTGAGTGGCGGCGATCGCCTCCAGCAGCGCACATCGCACCCGCAGCGACTCATCCTGCAACAGTGGCTCAACGTGCAGGCGCAGCGCCTGCAGGTGGTTGGCCTCCCCCAGCGCCCGACAACCCATCACCCGCTCTCGCTCCCGCTCGTGGGTCAGCATCCGCTTCAGAATATCGGTAGCTTTCACCCGCTGTTCCAGATTGCCCCGACGCAGCATCAGGGCTGCTGCCGTACCGCGCACTTCAGCGTCCATCTCCGGTTCCAAATAGGGGCGCAGTTGCTCAATGTCGGGATTGGGGTCGGTGAGCCACAGATATCGCATGGCAGAGGCCAAAACGCTGGCGGGCTGAGGGGACTGAAGCAGACCACGCACCTGCCCCAGATAGGCGGGGTTGGGATACTCCGACATTGCGGTCAGGCTCTGCCGCTGGAGGGTGGGAGGAAGCACCGGAAGTAGCGGAGCCAGTACCTCCCCGGCACTTTTGGGATCCAGGTGAGTCAGCAGCTCAATGCAGGATTTCTTGTCCGCCTCCCGGCCCCGGCTGAGGGCTTCTGAAATAGACCGCTTCATCGCTCGCACATCCACATCCGACAGGCTCAGATCACCCCGTCCGGCGCTGACCACCAGCAGGTTCAGGTAGCGCGATCGTAGCAGCCACACGGTTAGCATCCATACTGCACTGGCTAGAACGATGATCAGCAGAAAGACACGGCTCTGCATTTCTGCCAGATTGGAACCCGTAAACATAACGCTGCAAAACCACAGGATGGCCAGCATTCCCACCCCGGTCAACCCAATGGAAATCGGTTCCGCAATCCCGCGTGTCCAGGACTGCACGTAGCCACGAATATTTTCGGGAATCGGTTGAAACAGAACAGCTCCGGTGCTGGCCAGCACCGTGTAGCGCAGCAGCTCATCCAGGAATTTGAGCACAATCAATCCCCAGAAAAGATTGACGACTCCAACCATCGACAGCAGACTCAGCAGCAGGATCAGGGCCGGAGGGGTGATCGTGACCACAAACACGCCCAGGCGCTCAATCACGCGACTGGAGACAAACCACTGTAACAGCAGTTCAAAAAAACCCAGGATGGCGCTGAACAGAGCCAGGAAGTCTGCAATCTGGTCCACACTGCCGTTCATATCCAGTTTTTGCTCGAGCTGCGCCAGATACACCAGGTCCACCAGTAGAAGCAGCACCTGCGCCATCACGAAAAAGGTGATTAGCAAAAACACATAGCTCTGGATCGGGCCTCGCAGGCGGCGACTGGTGTAGTCCTGCTGGTCATCCGAGGGAGGGCGACGGGTAGAGTCGGGGAAAAACTGGGAGTAGGTTTGACTGATATGGAACAGAATGACTGCCCCCAGAAACAGCATCAGCGAGGCCAGCAGTACCACGTTCTGGATGCCGACCAGCGATCGCAGGGGTGGCAACGACAGTCCGCTCAGCACATCCGCTGCCAGAATACCGCTGCTGA
>JBIKWV010000681.1:0-3708 GCA_044356135.1 Elainellaceae cyanobacterium | reverse complement strand
CTAAGTCCCGGAATTTATTAATTCATGAAGATTAAGTATCTCTACTCAATCCCCTATTGCATTAACGGGATTTAAATGTTACGTTGGCTCTCAAACTATTACGTTTTCTAGGTTCGGGCGGTCGTTTTTGCGACCTTTCCCACTATAACCTACATCGGCTATTTCCGCAACCCATGAACTGAAACCCAAAACAGACTTTACTCTATCCCTGGTATTTAGTTGTTCGCTGAGCCACTAGATGTGTGGGGCGTCGTCTGACGCTTTACTAAGATAGCGAGCTTCTGGGGATTGTGTCAACTGGTTTTGGGATTTTTTTGTAAAATTCTTCAAATCCCTGTTGAGCAAAGGTTTGAGGCGATCGCTGCACGCCAAAACCCTATTTCTCCCGCAAAAACGAGAAAAATTTCTCGGGATTTTGTCCTGACAGATTAATCTTCGGCTGAATATAAGTTGCCGTCAGGCAGGGTTGCTCCCTTTAAGTTGGCTTCATCAAGAATGGTGCCTGTGAGATCCGCTCCTCGGAGGTTGGCATCACATAGAATTGCGCCTGTGAGATCGGCATAGCTCAGATCTGCCGCGACAAAGCTGGCTCCGGTGAGGTCGGTGGGCTTCATGTGCTGGTGGATATCGCGGGTGAGGTTAGCGCGACAGAGTTTGGCGCGATCGAGATTTGTTTTATGGAGAATCGCTCCGCTGAGATTGGCGTAGCTTAGATCAGCATTGCTGAGAATCGCCTGGGTAAGGTCGGTGGTTTGTTCGGAGGTGGAGCGGAGGTCAGCTTCAAATAGAGTGGCGCGGTGGAGATGAGCGTGGGTAAGACGGGTACCGCTGAGGCTGGCCTTACTGAGGTTGGCGTGGTCGAGGTTGGCATAGTAGAGGTTGGCTCCACTAAGGTCGGCTTCGCGGAGGTTGGCGCGGTAGAGATCAGCTTCAGAAAAATCAGTGCCCCAGAGAATCGCTTCGCTGAGATCAGCTTCACGGAAGCTGGCGCGGGTGAAGATCGTTTTGCCGAGGCGGGATTGGCGCAGGTCGGATTGGTTGAGGTTGATGCCGTGGAGATCGGCATTGAGGAGGTCGGCTTCGCGGAGGTTGGTACGCTGGAAGCTGCGGGTGCCGTGGGTGTATTCGTCGAGGAGTTGTTGGGGGGTCATATGAATGCAGATGAATGCAGATGAACGCAGATGAACGCAGATGAACGCAGATGAACGCAGATGAACGCAGACTTTGGGGGGAGCGATGAGTCGAACCCTGGACGCAGATGGACGCAGATGAACGCAGATGAACGCAGACTTTGGGGGGAGCGATGAGTCGAACCCTGGACGCAGATGAACGCAGATGGATTCAAGGAGGGTGGAGAATGAGAGCTGAATTTATCCTGGGATAGCGGGGATTTCGCGGAGTAGGTCAGGCTCGTCGTGTATAAAGGTGATCTGTAGTGTGCCTGAGTATTCTTGCTCAGAGGAGGACGGAAGATCAGGAGGGGTTAGTTGATCAAGGCTTTCCTGGCTTAGATGGAGACCTGTTTCAACTAATGCTGTTGCCAGTTGAGCTAGATGAGTGGCAGGTATTTGGAAGTTGATACAGAGGACGATATTGGAGTATTGATGGAAGTCTGTGATCCAGGCATCTGATTGGTTGATGGCTTCGCTGATACGGGCGGTCATTTGGAGGCGATCGCATCTAGTGAAACCATCCAGGCGTAGGAACTGGCTTTTGACCACAGGTAGCCCTCCGAAATGGATTTAACTACGGAATAGGCGGGAGTAAAGGGTTTCGTGATTCATGCTGGCGATCGCCACTCCCCATCCACAACACACCATTTCATCTTCGAGACGGTTGAGAGCATGGTCTGCCGCATCTTCGATGGTGGGTAGAAGGTTCAGGAGTAGCTGCTGTCCAGCGGTCTGGCCCAGGGGAATGAGCTTGACTCCGGCGTTGATCTGGTTACTGGCCCAACTGTGGAGATAGCCCAGAATGGCGGTTTTACAGTCAATGTCCCAGTGGGAAGCGGCGATCGCGAAGGCTGTTGCAAAGTTGCAGGGTTCACCGCAGGCATCAAGTAGGGGTTGGAGGGTGGGGTCGAGGTCAGAGAGAAGACGTTGGAGCGATCGCCCCATTTGCCAGCTCTGGTTGCGCATCTCCTCTGTCTCTCGCAGGGCAGAAATCCACTGGTTCCAGTCATGCAACGCGGAGCAATCTTGCTCCTGAGAAGCTTTCCAGGCTCGTCCGAGGACAGATGCTTCCAGAGTGATAGCTCCGTGGTCGAGTTCCTGAACCAACCAATGATTAAGTGCTTCTGCCTGGGTGAGCAGGTGGTGATGGACGAGGGTTTCCAGTCCCTCTGAGTAGCTAAACGCACCGACGGGTAGGGCAGGGCTTGCCAGTTGCAGGAGTTTTAGAAGGGGTTGAGATGCTGGGCTGATCATGGGTGTGAGGGGCGATTGCTGGAGCGAGATCATGACTTAATGAACGTGAATATGGCTTTGTGTATGACTGTGATCATAAGCACCTGACTCAGGATGAAATGGTAGAATTTCTGATTTGATATCGACACCAAGATGGTGCAATAAATGTTCCAGAACAGAGTCAGGGGAAAGACGCAGGTAGGTGGCAGTGACTTCGACCGGGACGTGGCGGTTGCCCAGGTGATAGGCTGCTCGCAACAGGTCTAATGGTGTTTTGGCCGTGACAGTCAGGACTGGCTCTGGCTTGGCGACAATGCGGATGAGGCGATCACCATTCTCACTCTGCAACAAGTCCCCGTCCCGCAGCACGGTTCCTCTAGGAAGATTCAGATAGACTGAGCTGCCGTCTGGATGCTGGAAATGGTGGCGCGATCGCGTTCTTTCCTCAGCGGTGAGTGCCAGCGTTAAAGAGACTTCCGCTTCTCCACTCGCGGGTAGCCGTCGGGTAAGCGTCAACATGATCGTTCTGGGTAGAATTGTGCGTCATCATACCCTGACCAACGATGTCAGGAGGGCAATTAAATCATTTTCTAAGATGCGTGTTTGCGCTGGTCTACGCCAATTTCCACCATTAATAAACTTAACCATTCGGCATACCCCGATTGGGGGCTTCCAACAGGAGAATGGAAGTATCAAGGCAAATGCCTTCTCACACAGAATTTTGGGATAAACGTTGTGGTTACTCAAATTACCAATTCTCCCTACGAGGCGAAAACTCAGGAGATCGCTCGTAAACTGCTGACCGCTACACGAGAGAACCGTTCCTTTTTTGCTCAGATGCGCGACCAGATGCGCTGGGACGATCGCCTACTGGGATGGGCGATGAGCAACCCTGGTCTGCGGGTGCAGATGTTTCGGCTGATTGACTGTCTTCCAGCGCTTCACAGCAACGCTGAAATTTTACGGCATATGCAGGAGTATCTGGGCGATGAGTCAGTGGAACTGCCGAAGGCATTAAAGGACTTATTAAACGTATCGAATCCGCTGGCGGGAAACATTGCAGCAACGACATTTAAGACGGCGGTCGAAACCCTGGCCCACAAATATATCTCTGGGGAAACAATTAAGCAGGTGATTAAAACACTGGAGGGGCTGCGACGCGATCGCATGACCTACACGGTAGACCTGCTGGGCGAGGCGGTGATCACGGAAATGGAGGCGCAGTCCTACCTGAACCGCTACATCGACCTGATGCAGCAGTTGACGGAGGTCGGTAAGTCCTGGTCAAGAGTGCCGCAAATTG
>JBIKWV010000031.1:0-12874 GCA_044356135.1 Elainellaceae cyanobacterium | reverse complement strand
AGCAGGGCCGAACCCCAATGAAATGGCAAAAACTGGGTCACATTTTTGCGCCAGACCGTCACTATGACTGGATGCTGTCCCATGCGGCGAACCCAATCGCAGAGCATCTGGGCGGCGATCGGTTCAGAATCTACTTCAGCAGCCGGGACAAAGACAACCGATCGAGTATCGGCTTTCTGGAAATCAATCTTCAAGATCCCCAAACGATTCTCGCCCTATCCGACACGCCTGTTTTATCGCCGGGTGTTGCAGGTCTGTTCGATGACAGTGGCACCGTTCCCGGCTGGCTGGTGTCGGTGGGAGCGCAGAAATATCTCTACTATCTGGGCTGGAACCTGAGTGTGACCGTTCCCTGGCGCAATAGTGTGGGACTGGCGATCGCCAACGCCTCCGACTGCCGCTTCACCAAATACTCCAGAGCGCCGATTCTCGATCGCAGCGAAGTTGACCCCTTCTCCATTTCCTACCCCTGTGTGCTGAAGGAAGGCGACCTCTGGAGAATGTGGTACGGCTCTAACCTGAACTGGGGCAGTCGCCCGGAAGACATGGCTCACGTCATCAAATACGCTGAATCTGAGGATGGGATCAACTGGCGAAGAGGAGGGAAAGTGGCGATCGCTCTCAACTCCAATGGTGAATACGCCCTGTCAAAACCATGCATTGTCAAACAGGCAGGGCTTTACCGAATGTGGTATTCCTACCGGGGTGGCACAAACGCCACTTACCGGATTGGCTACGCTGAATCTGAGAACGGGTTGGACTGGGAGCGGATGGACGATCGCGCTGGAATTGACGTTTCCGAAAGCGGTTGGGACTCCGAGAGCCTCCAGTACGCCTTCGTGTTTGAACATGACCAACAAACGTTTATGCTGTATAACGGCAACGGCTACGGCAAGACGGGGTTTGGCTTGGCGGTCATGGAACCTGACTAGCACAAGGAGTGGGAACGATGCCGCGAGTGAGCGCGAACAGTCAGAACTGGTTAAAGCAAACCCTGGAAGCGTTGAGGTGTGCCGGCTACGCCATTGTTGAAGATGTTTTAGATTCTTACTTTCTGGAAGCAACCCGAACCGCTCTCCACAAGGTTCAAGCAGACATTATTTCTGAGATCGGAGCAGAGCGGTTGGAGCAGGCAGGTGAACTCGGCGTTCTGCGCTTCATGATGCGATACGACTCTCATTTCTTCAAGTTTCTAGAAATTCCAGAGGTGCTGAAAATTGTCGATCAAACCGTTTCAGAAACGTCGATTTTACATTTGCAGAATGGATTTATCCTGCCTTCTTTCCCAGTTGATCGCTCGCCCCAGGTTTTCCAGAATCAGTTCCATATGGACTTTCGCCGGGTGTTGAACGGCTACATCGCTTCCATCAATACCTTTTTTGCGATTGACGAATTCACCGCTGATAACGGCGCAACACTGGTAGTTCCAGGTAGCCACCAAAAACTGGAGCCGCCCGACCCGGACTATCTGAAGGAAAACGCAATCGCCGCTGTCTGTCCGGCTGGCTCGATGCTGGTGTTTGACTCGACACTGTGGCACGCCGCTGGGATCAACACTTCTGGGCGTGACCGCCTTGCCATCAATCAGCAGTTCACACGCTCTTATTTCAAGCAGCAGGTAGATTACGTGCGATCGCTCAACCACGAAGTACTCACGTCGCAGACAGAGCGGACCCAGCAGCTTCTTGGGTACTATACGCGTCTGCCCTGTACCCCCGATGAGTACTACCGTCCGGCGGCAGAACGGCTCTACCGCAGTGGACAGGGATAGGTAAGGAGCGGCTGCTATGGTTGAAATCAGTATTGTTGTCCCCGTTTATTGCTGCGCTGACTGTTTGCCCGCGCTGCACCAGCGACTCAGGGATGTCCTCAGCGACCTCGTACCCAGCTTTGAGATGGTATTCATTGAGGACTGCGGCAGGGATCATTCCTGGGAGGTACTGACCACAATCGCCCGACAAGATAAGACGGTGAAGGCATTTCGTCTGAGTCGCAACTTTGGGCAGCACGCCGCCATCACCGCTGGACTGGCGCAGGCTTCTGGGGAGTGGGTGATTGTGATGGACTGTGATCTGCAAGACCCCCCGGAGGAGATTCCCTATCTGTATGAGCGGGCAATCGCCGGTTACGACATCGTGCTGGCGAGACGGATGCAGCGACAGCATTCCTCATTCAAAAAAATCACGGCGAAGCTCTACTTTCGCCTCCTAAATTTTCTATCGCAGAACAAGCTTGAGGGGGAGTACGGCACGTTCAGCATCATTTCCAGAAAAGTTGTCAACGCCTACCTGACAATGAATGACGTGAATCGTCACTATCTGTTTATTCTGCAATGGCTGGGGTTCCGCACGACCGCGATCGAATATAAGCACATGAAGCGATACAGCGGCAGTAGTTCCTACAGCTTGAGTCGGTTGTTCAAACACGCATTCGACGGAATCTTTTTTCAAACAACTGCGCTTCTCAAGGCGATTGTTTACCTGGGGTTTATCCTCGCATTCTCAGGAATAGTGCTGGCTTTTTACTATATTTATCGCTATCTCGTCTACGGCTCTGTTCCCGGATGGACAAGCCTTTCTGTATTGATCCTATTGATCGGAGGATTCACAATTATCAGCACTGGGATCACAGGGCTGTACATCGGAAAAATCTTTGAGCAGGTGAAAAACCGTCCTCAGTATGTGATCGACAAACAGGTCGTGGATGGAGTCGAACGATGACACACCCCCTACCACCCGGTAAGCTTTTGCAGCAGAGGCCCCTGAAATTACAGCAGGCCACCCTCGACCGCTCCCCTGTCCTCATCCTGTATGCTGAGGTCGCCGACTAAATTGTCCGCGTGCTCCTGATGGATTTCCCCTTAAAGTCGCTTTTCACCCTACCTTATTCCTGCCCTAACAATGCTTGAGCATCTTTACATCCTCGCCACCATCCTGCTAACCGTTTATGGACAGCTTGTCATCAAATGGCAGGTCAGTCTCGCGGGGGCTTTTCCCGCTGAGCCAGCCGAAAAAGTCAAGTTCATCCTAAATTTGCTGTTCAATCCCTGGGTTATCAGCAGTTTTGCCTGTGCGTTCCTGGCGGCCCTCTCGTGGATGGCAGCGATGACAAAGTTTACGCTGAGCTACGCCTACCCGTTTACCAGTCTGACATTTGTTCTGGTGCTGCTGCTGAGTGCGGTTCTTTTCAAAGACTCCATTACTTTGTCAAAGGTCGTGGGGATGGGGATGGTCGTGGCGGGCATTATTGTAGGAAGTCAGCAATGAGAGTGTGCTGCGCTTGTGGTGATCGCTTTCCCGCCACTCAGGTTACCTGTCCCTCCTGTCACCACACGCCACAAAGGCAGCAGAGATATCTTGTTTTTGCCCCAGAACTAGCAGAAAACAGCCCAGGATTTGAGGCAAAGTTCTTCTCTCAGTTGGCCCAACTAGAGACAGGTAATTTCTGGTTTCGCGCCCGCAATCGGTTGATTACCTGGGCGATCGCAAGCTACTTCCCCGATGCCCAGACTTTCCTGGAAATTGGCTGCGGTACAGGATTTGTCTTATCGGGAATCGAGCAGAAATTTCCAGATCTGAAGCTATTTGGCAGTGAAATCTTTACTGCGGGATTAGACATTGTAGAAAAACGCTCCAACGCAACGTTATTTCAGATGGACGCTCGCAGTATTCCCTTTGAGAATGAGTTTGATCTGGTGGGCGCGTTTGATGTTCTGGAGCATATTGAAGCGGATGAAATAGTTTTACAGCAGATTCATCAGGCGCTCAGGCCCAGAGGTGGTCTGGTGCTGACGGTACCACAGCACCCCTGGCTGTGGAGTCAGGCAGACACCTACGCTCACCACGTTCGCCGCTATCGAGCGAATGAGTTGATTGAAAAAGTAGAGCGAGCAGGGTTTGAAGTCCTGAAAGTAACTTCCTTTGTGTCGCTGCTGCTGCCGCTGATGATGGTTTCTCGAATGCGTCAGCGAGGTGCTCAGGTGAACTATAATCCGCTCAGCGAGTTTCAAATTAGCCGCTGGGTCAACAGGGTTCTGGAGCGTCTGCTCGATCTGGAACGGTGGCTGATTCAGCTTGGTCTTCGCTTTCCAGTTGGAGGGTCACTGCTGGTGGTTGTACGACGGAGGTCAGCGTGAGAATCCCCTTTAATCAGCCCTATATTACTGGAAAGGAAATCGAGTACCTGAATCAGGCGATCGCACAGGCCCATCTATCGGGCAATGGTGCGTTTACCCGGCAGTGCCAGCGCTGGCTGGAGCAGCAAATTGGGTGCCATCAGGCGTTCTTAACCCACTCCTGTACCGCTGCGCTGGAGATGGCGGCAATTCTGATAGATATCCAGCCGGGGGATGAGGTGATTATGCCCTCCTACACGTTTGTCTCGACTGCCAATGCCTTTGTGCTGCGCGGTGGAGTTCCGGTGTTTGTAGACATCCGCCCCGACACGCTGAATCTGGATGAGACGAAGGTGGAAGCAGCGATTACGAAGCGGACAAAGGCGATCGTCCCGGTTCACTATGCAGGGGTAGGCTGCGAGATGGAAGCACTGCTGGCGATCGCCAGCGTCCATCAGCTCTGGGTGATCGAAGACGCCGCCCAGGGCATCTGCGCCACCCATAACGGAAAGCCTTTGGGCAGTTTTGGCGATCTGGCGACGCTGAGCTTCCATGAAACCAAAAATGTCATCTCTGGAGAGGGTGGAGCGCTGCTGGTCAACCATGCTTCGCTGATTGAGCGGACACACATCATCTGGGAGAAAGGCACCAACCGCAAGCAGTTTCTTCAGGGGCAAGTCGATAAGTACACCTGGGTCGATATTGGCTCCTCTTACCTGCCCAGCGAGATCAACGCCGCCTTTCTCTGGGCGCAGTTGGAGCAGGCAGACTCGATTACGCAGCGGCGTCTGGAGAACTGGAACCGCTATCATCAAGCGTTTGCAGAACTGGAAGCGAAGGGCGCTGTGCGGCGTCCCATCATTCCCGAAAACTGCCAGCACAACGCCCATATGTACTATCTGCTGATGCCCGACCTCGCCTCCAGAAACAGCCTGCTCAAGAAGCTTGCGGCGCTCGACGTGAACGCAGTCTTTCACTACATTCCGCTGCACAGCTCGCCTGCGGGCCGCAAGTACGGTCGGGCGGACGGCGAGCTGACCCATACAGACAACTTGAGCGATCGCCTGTTGCGCCTTCCCCTGTGGCACGATCTCACCCCAGAGCAGATTGGACGGGTAGTAGACGCGGTTCAACAATCCATCGGTGAGTGTCAACACCGCTAACTCCTTGAAAAAAGCAAGCGATTCCCATGCGATCGAAGTTCACATCCATTCTGCAGAAGCCTGATGCTGACAGTCCGACACTCGCCCTGCCGACTGTTCTGGAAACCGGAGCGATCGCCCTGATCGCGGTACTGCTGACAGCGATCGACCTGCCGTTTTCTAGCCGTATGGGGCTACTGTCGGTTCCGCCCGTGCAGGATGGACTGACCTACATGATCTTTGGCAAGTCATTCTTCTACAGGCTGCACAGCTTCGACTGGTCCTGGCTCAAGGGAGATCTGGCGCAGTCCCCGTTAGCCGATATCGTCGCGGGCGGCTATAACGCCATTCCACTCTGGTACTGGCTGATGCTGGTCAGCTTTGTGCTGTTTGGCGAAGGAGAATGGCAGTGCTACACCATTCGCTTCTGGCCAATTTTTTTATTGCTGCTGCTGGTATGGTGGATCGTTCGGCGGCGCAGCAACAGGGCGATTGCCGCCATCAGCGTTTTCCTGACCGCGCTGCTGCCGATTGTCAGCGTGGGATTACGGTATAGCGGCAAGGATTGGCTAACCGGGGACTACACTCGATTGGGCTGGTCACTCACAGATCTGCGGCCTGACATGTTATTCGGTGTGCTGCTGCTGTGGACAATCGCCCTTCTCGTTGAGCAGGCCACCGCGCTGAATCGTTCGGCGCTTCTGCTGGCGGGAACATTCGCCGCGCTGACGCTGCTGGCAAAGGGTTCAACCTTCCCCATTCTCCTACTGGCGTTAGGTCTGGCGCTGGGCTACGTACTTCTGGTCAATCGAAAACGGCCCTTCGCCACCTTCAAGACCGCTCTGTGGGGGCTGCTGCCATTCTCAATCATCATTGCTCCCTATGCCGCGGCGGGTGGTTTTCAGCTCATCTGGAATTACATCATCTCAACTGGAGTGGGAGCCGATCGCAGCCTCTACGTCAATCCCAATCAGAGCATCCTCTCAGACATCCATTACTACTGGCTGAATCTGCCATTTCATCTGGGTCTGGAAGGCGTGCTACTGCTGATTCTGGGTCTGGGTCTGTTTGTGCTGCGAGCGATCGCATCAAAATTGCTGGATGGGCGATCGCTCGTCTACCTGCTGCTGGGGCTAACGCTCATTTCCCTGCTCTCGCTGACTCCCGGCAAGAATTACTTTGTAGGGATTGTGGCCTACCTGCCGCTGTGGATTTTTGCATGGACAGTGCTGGCTCCAGTCGCTGCAAACCTGCTCACACGCCCACAGCAGCAAACAAGTGTCGCATTCGTGCTGGTGGGCTACAGCCTGATTGTTTTACTGACGGGGCTATTCGCCTTTCAGAACTGGCCCAGTCAATTTCGGGCAGCGGGGATAACCAGTCGTGCAACGATGCAGCAGGTCGGACAGGATTTGAAACCGCTGCTGCCGGAGCCAACCGATTGCTTTGTGCAGGCAGACTACTATCTGGTCTCCTTTTCTGCACTCTACTATTTGATTGATCAAAATATCATCTGGCGGGGGGCGTTAGTGGGGTCAGTAGATTTGCCATCGGCTGAGGCGTTTGTCAGGGAGAAGGTTCCCCAGTGCAAGGCCGTGCTGGTCTTCGAGCAGGATGTCGGGGAAATCCGCAAACTGCTGAGTTTGCAGCTCCTCAGGTTCTACCCCGAAGCGACAGAAGATTTCTTTCGGGCAACCAAACGCTATGTGCAGTCTCCAGAATCGGGTTTTAGTCTGTTCAAGACCTACCCGACTTTGCTGAATTCGAGTATGGAGCTGAGAGACCCGTTGCCTCGCAGCCTCACCTTGAAGCTTTACGTTAGAGACAGTCGCCCCTCTCCGCCGTAGCACTACCTGTTTTTTCTAGCTGAAAGGCTTGCTTCACGAACAGGTCTGGACATAGACTGAGTGCGATCGCAGGTGTGGGAAACACGCTATGAGCCACGACAGAATGCCCCAGGACAGAAGACCGCTCCCAATGGACTGGTCCACTTACGTTGATCAAACGTCGATCGCCCTCTCGTTACCGATCGCCCCCGAATACAAACCCGGTGTTGTTGCCAATCTGGAGCGAACCGAAACGATCGCCCAACTCTTCCTGGAATTTCCGCTGCCTTCTGAAATCGAAATTGCCCCCACCTTTGAACCATGACCTTGAATCTGAATCAGGCCGATGCGATCGCCATTGCCACTGCTGTCCGTGCGGGAGAGGTAAGCGCCAAAGAGGTTGTCCGTGATGCATTAGATAAAATTGCGGCCAGAGATCCGCTGTTGAACGCCTTTACCGATGTGCTGCAGGAGCGAGCACTGACGGAGGCGGAGAGGGTGGATCAAGCGATCGCCGCAGGCCAGGATCCGGGGCCTCTGGCGGGGGTTCCGTTTGCCGTCAAGAATTTGTTTGACGTGCAGGGAATTCCCACCCTGTCTGGTTCCAAGATCAACCAGGAGAATCCTCCAGCCCAGAAGGATGCCCCGGCGATCGCTACCCTGACACAGGCGGGGGCTATCCTGGTCGGAGCGCTAAATATGGACGAATATGCCTACGGTTTCGTCACTGAAAATAGCCATTACGGTGATACGCACAACCCCCACGATCTGGAGCGAGTTGCAGGCGGCTCCTCCGGCGGGTCGGCTGCTGCCGTTGCGGGTGGCATGGTGCCCATCACCCTGGGTTCTGATACCAACGGTTCCATTCGGGTTCCAGCAGCGTTCTGTGGCACTTTTGGCCTGAAGCCTACCTACGGCAGGCTGTCACGGACAGGCGTATCGCTGTTTGTCAGCAGCCTGGATCATATTGGCCCTTTTGCCCGCTCCGTTCGTGACATCGCGCAGACGTTTGACCTGCTCCAGGGCTACGACCCCGCCGATCCAGTTTGCACCCGGCGACCACCCGAACCCACGCTACCCCAGTTGGAGTTGGGAATTGACGAGTTAAGGATTGCAGTTGCCGATGGGTACTTTGCGAAAGGAGCGGAACCTGAGATTTTCGCGGCAGTGGAGAAAGTGGCTCAAGCATTGGGGGTAACGCAGCAGGTCACTATCCCCGAAGCCCATCGAGCTAGAGCTGCAGCCTATGTAATCACGGTTTCTGAAGGCAGCAATCTGCACTTCAAGAACTTGCAGAAGCGGCCCCAGGACTTTGACCCTGCCACGCGCGATCGCTTCCTCTCCGGTGCGTTTGTCCCCGCAAATTGGTATCTCCAGGCGCAACGGTTCCGCCGCTGGTACCGCGATCACGTCCGGGAAGTGTTCCAGAACGTCGATCTGATCCTGGCTCCGGCGACCCCCTGTGTGGCTCCACTCATCAGACAGGAAAAGATGGTGCTCGATGGCGTTGAGGTGCTGACCCGTCCCAATCTGGGGTTGTATACCCAACCGCTGTCGTTGATTGGCCTTCCCATTCTGTCGGTGCCTGTGCAGCAGGCAAACGGGTTGCCTATTGGTGTGCAGATCATTGCAGCCCCCTACAATGAAGCGGCAATTCTGCGGGCGGCAAAGATGCTGGAGTTTCAGGGGATTGTGTCTGCCCCTGTGGTTTAGCGGGCGGATTCGGTGATGACGGCGATCGCCATCACACACACCACAAAGGCACCAACCCGAAACAGCCACTGCTCGACCCATCCCACCAGGAGGGTCGAAACTGACGTGGCGTTCAGCAGGACTGAGAAAACCCAGGCGAACACTAACCCCACCAGCACCAGCAAAAAGAACTTGACGATTTTCGCGGCCACTCCAGCCACCGGACTCACATTCCCCGTGCTTCTCATAGTCAATCCTCCGTGAGGCTAAGAGATGGCTGCAACCAGCAACGTATTACCCCGGATGGCGATGACATCAACGGACTGGCCGGGGTAGGCAAACTCATACTGGGTTGGATTTTCAAATTCAGCAGTCCAGTAGGTGGCCTGCCAGTAGACCTTTCCTTGCCGGGTGGCAGCAATTGGCCACTCTACAGTGGCACGACTTTTCTGAGGAAAACGCTCAGCGGCAAACTCTTGAAGGAGCAGATTCATTTGGACCAACCTCCGTTCTTGGATACGAATCAGGAACTAATGACATCAAAGACTGAAAGCCTTTCAATCTTCTTGTAAGCCAAATTTACGACATCACATATTGAACGTCAATATGCCTATCAAATTTTAGTTTCAAAATTTGCTGTCATTTTATTTCTTCTCCCTGGAATTGTACAAATACAGGATAAATCTTGATTATTTTGAGCTGAAGACGCTATATATAGGAGCAGGCGAGTCTAGTCCTGGCGAACTTCCCCATTCTCCCCACAGAGGTTTCTCTGCTCAGCAGGTCTGTCAAGGGTATAAGGTCTGTGGAGAGCAATTGCACCCAGATGAGAAACCAGGTCCCTCTTTCGACTAGCTCCGACAGCGAAAACTGGCACCAGTTTAAGATGATGTAAAAGATTGATGAAATGGGTAGGATGGGTGTTGGACGTTTAAATTCTGATCCTTAGCCCTTGACTGTTGACAGCGTATTTTGCTATCAGAGGAGGTATTAAAGATTTGCTCCTTGAGCGACCGACGGGTCACGCGGGATCATCAGGGACTGCATCATGCTTCTCAGTTGCTGCGTTCGAGTTGGCTTCCCCATGAGGCCAATGTTTACTAATATGTTGTTTGAGGCAATCCGCGAATGCCCCGTCAAACTGGCTCTTCTTCAGTAGAACCGCTAGGGTCAAATCCAGTTATTAATTCGCCTGAATTGGTGAGTGACCAGTCTGTTGGCATCCAAAAGCAGCCACAGAGCAAGGTGTTACGTGATCAGGGTAGAGACGATCAGACGCTTCTTCTGAAAGACAAACCCCGCGTTAAGCAACCCTTGAAACAACTATCCTTTCGAGTCAACGAGGCGACCCACGAAAAAATCGAACGTGCTGCGAAAAAGGCGAACAAAAGTATCAACGCCTGGATGGAAGAAATTCTGAGCGAAGCAGCGGACGATGCACTGGGTCTTGCCCAAAAACCAGAGAGATTCCACTCCGAGTCGATTCAGCGTCTGATGGATGACGAAGACCTGGCAGCGGAGTTGGCGGAGCAGCTTGAGGAATATTTGCAGGAATGGAATATGCGAACAGTCTTCAAGTTCAACGCAGCCCTGCAAAGACTCTTGATCGGCCTGGATGAGGTCAACCTTTTCCAGATGATTGCAGACGAGTCTCCAGAAACGGGGATCAGTCCAGCGGTCAATCAAGGTGAAGCTCTGGCGAATCTGGCGACTTCACTGCTGCCCTTCCTGCCCAAAGACGAAAACCCCTCATCCGTCATTCGCCTGGGTAGCGCCCTGAAAAAATTCATTCGGGGTCTGGTCACTATCAAGTCTTTGCTCAAGGATGACCAGGATGAGAATGTCCGCAAGGTTGTAGCAAAAATCGAAGCGTATATCCATAATCCCCGTAATTCCTCCAGGTAGGCCAATGCGTACCATATAGATGAAACACAATGGTTCTCCTGGTTCAAAAATTTACCTTTTCCTCAAGAAAAAGCCCCCCGCCTTTATGAAAGCTTTGCTATATTCTATTCAAAAGTATTTTCAAACTCCATCGGAGTCCAGTCATTTCTGACAGGACTTCTGACCATCTGTAGAAGGCAATTGCAGCAGGCAGCAGCGATAGTTTGCGCCGTCAATTGTCAAATTTTTTGCATCTATATTCCTGAACCCCTGAGGCTTTTCCGAGCAAGTAACCGATTGATATCACTGATGACCTGATCCTTCTCCAGCCAGATACAGCCAAACCACACTACGTATGGTGCATTTTCACTTCATCATCTCTCGATATGATTTGGGGCATCTGCTGTTCGAGCATTCGTTTAGAAAAGTTCAACTATTAGGAACTCTCAGGAGACTTCAGAGCACTGGTATTCGGTGGGGAGTTTTTGAGGCGGATTGGCGGGAAAGTCAGAAACTACTGCTGGAAAGACAGGAAGAAGATACTGAAGAAGATGAAGACGTTGATGTTGCGCAGGTTGTTTTAAGGACTCAAGCAGTTCAGTCAGAAATTGAGCAACTGGGCGGAGAGATTCAAACGATTGAGAACCTGCGTTCTGCAATTCAAACTCATCCAGGTGATTCGCAGCACGTCATCATCGTTTTCACCCATCTACTGGGTAAAGCGTTTGAGGACACCCGTAAACTCTACAGAGAAGCGTTTCAGGACTTGGAGTGTCTGGTTGACTTGGCCGATGCCCAGGATTTAGCAAACTTGAACCTGGAGAATCTGGTTGCACAGATTATTCACGGGGATCTGCCGGAGACTGAGCAATCCAAAGATTCTAACAGTGACGATGGGGATCAAATATCTTCCTTTTTCGCCTTGCGTCCCACCCCATTTGTCCTTGCACTGTTGGCTTTGATCCTGAGTTATCTACTGGAAACTGCAAACAACTCAGGGCTACTCCTCTCTTTAAACTTTCCCGACAACTGGAACCACAGTTTACTGACCTCATCGCCCTCCGATTCTGATCATTCCTCAGAGGGTGACCCACCCACTTCTGGAGGCAATCAGCCGCCCACAGCGCCAGTACCCAGACGATCCCCACCCCCTACTCAGCCCGATGGGGGTGTTGCTTTAGAAATGCCAGGGGATGAATCTGAAGGAGAAGCGGGCGATCGCACCACCGCCACTTCCACCCAAACCACCCAAACATCCAGCCCCGATGCCCCCCCTGGGAACACCGGGGCAAATTCTGGTGGGAATGCGATCGCCAGTCAGTCTGTGGCAAAATCATCCGGCGATGGATTCAAACCAGAAGTCCCCAGCCCCGTCAAAGATGAGCAGGCAGAAAAGACTCCCATTCGTCCGCCTGTAAAGCAACCAGGCATCAAACTTCCCCCCTCTCCACCCGACGACCAGCGGCCTGACAGGGACCCAGTGCCCACACCACCCGACGTGGGGCCAGACATTGACCCGGTGATTCCAGGCCCCAATCCGGTGCCAAATCTGCCGATCATTCCTGAAATTCCAGCTCCCCGTCCGATTCCAGTAGATCCCTTCCTTCCAGAACTGCCAACCCTCAAGCCGCCAATCCTTGAGGCACCTTCACCCTTACCCATTCCCAACCCAGCTCCCACGCCATCGCCTCTACCGGATGAGGGCGTTCCTCCGAATCCCGTACCCAATCCTGACGGGGAAATTCCGTCGCCCCCACCCATTCCCGATGGAGGCGTCATCCCTCCTACCCCCATCCCCGACGGAGACGTTCCAGGTCCTTCCCCCATTCCTGATAGAGACCGACCTCCCGTCCCTACTCCCATCCCAGACGAAGATGGGCCTCCAGCACCGTTTCCCAATCCCGATGGGGGCAATCTTCCTAACCCGTCACCCAATCCCAACGAGGAGATTCCTCCTACCCCATCACCCAATCCCGATGGGAACAATCCTCCTAACCCATCACCCAATCCCGATGGGAACAATCCTCCTAACCCGTCACCCAATCCCGATGGGAGCAATCTTCCTAACCCGTCACCCAATCCCAACGAGGAGATTCCTCCTACCCCATCACCCAATCCTGATGGGAACAATCCTCCTAGCCCATCGCCCAATCCTGATGGGGGCAATCTTCCTAACCCGTCACCCAATCCCAACGAGGAGATTCCTCCTACCCCAT
>JBIKWV010000680.1:0-3713 GCA_044356135.1 Elainellaceae cyanobacterium | reverse complement strand
CTGCTGGGTCTGGAGTTTGCCCAGTTGATCTTTTAAGATAGCCGTCTGTTCAGAGAACTGCTGCTGGAGTTGCTGTCGCTGGGTGGCCGCCGCCTGATGAGCGTGAAACTTGGCGGTCTGGGCTTCTTCTTCGGTTTGGAGACTATGGAATTCGGCGTATCCTTTGGCGATCGCATCTGCCTCGTGCAACATTGTCGCCAACTGCTGCTGCTGTTGTTCCGCTGCGATCCGCTCCTGCCGGAGTCGCTGACAGTCCTGGGTGAGATGCTGCTGCTGCTGCTGGTAGAGATGGAGCTGTTGGGTCCATGCCTGCCGCTGCTGCTGGGTGGCTCGCAGTTGTAGCACCTGTGCTTCGTCGGTCTCCTGCTGGGCCTGGAGCTGGGCTAAGGCTTCCTGAAGCAACTGCTGCTCTGTGCCCAGGGCCATCTCCTGCTGGAGCTGCTGCTCAACGTTTTGTAGCGATCGCTCCAGCACGGCGAGTTCGGCTCTGTACTGGCGCGATCGCTCCCGTGCCTGTTCTGCCAGCAGGTCGTACTGGTCTAGCTTGAGTAAATCAGCCAGAATTTGCTTACGCTCGCTGGGGCGCTTCAGCATGAACTCGTCGGCGCGGCCCTGGCGCAGGTAGGCAGAGTTAATAAAGGTGTCGTAGTCAAGCTTAATGCACTGGATGATGAGCTGCTGGGTGGCTCGCATCCCTTTTCCCGTCAGGCTGCGGAATCCCTGGGGCGTTTCAATTTGAAATTCCAGGGTGCTGCTCTGCCCCCGCTGGCGGGCGCGAATGACGCGATAGTTCTGTTCGTGGCAGCGAAAGACGAAATCGACCCGCACTTCCATTTCATTTAAATGGATCACGTCGTCTTCGGTGACGGCTCGGCTCTGACCCCATAAGGACCAGGCGATCGCCTCCAGTAGCGACGATTTTCCCGCTCCGTTGGCACCACAAATGCAGGCCACGTGCAGCCCGTTGAAGTCGAGGGTGGCCTCCCGGTAGCTCAGGAAGTTTTTGAGGGTGAGTCGAACGGGGATCATACCAGATTGAGCGTAGTCCTGATACCAGAGTAGCAGTACAATCGCACTTTAATACAGGCGATCCCCAATACAATTGATCGCTGATGATGTTTGTGGGATGGCTACGTGTGGGGAAAATCCTGGAAGGAAAGGTACTTGAACTTACTAAAATAGAGACACCGTAGGAGGAGCAAGCCAATGGTTCGACTCCAATCCGAACAACTGAAGTCCTCACCTTCAGACCAGCGAATTGTTCATTCCGGCATCACCTGGCAGCAATTCAAGCTGATTCAGTCAGGATTTGGTGATACCCGCAACGTGCGGCTGTTTTACTACAACAACACCGTCGAAATCATCATGCCAGGGCGCGAACACGAATTTTTCAGCCGTTTAATTGGCTTCCTGCTCGGGCTGTTTTGCTTAGAATCAGGCATTGAGTTTGAACCCCTCGGCTCTACGACCCAGGAGCAGGAAGGTGAAGCCTCAGCCGAACCCGATGAGTCATACTGTTTTGGTGCGTCCAAACCTGCCCCCGATCTGGTTATTGAAGTCATTTTTACCAGCGGTAGCATCAAAAAACTGAATCTTTATCGGGCGTTGAACATCCCTGAAGTTTGGTTTTGGGAAGATGGCGTGTTTAGCCTGTATCGTCTGCAAGAATCGGAGTATGAGCGGATTAATCAGAGCAAAATTCCAGAACTCGCTGCACTCGATATGGAGTTATTTACCCGCTGCGTGCTAATCGCACAAACCTCGCGCCTTGAAGCGGCTAACACCTTCCGTGATGCGCTGAGAGCGAAATGACTTCCCCTTGCCCCCTGAGGTTTTGTTGTTCATCCATGCGTTTTGAGGCTGGTTTGCCATGACCGTCACTACCTACAAATGGACGCTAGACCGCTATCACCAGGCGATCGATGCGGGCTTGTTTGATGACCAACCCATTGAACTGCTGCGGGGAGAGCTAGTTGTTATGCCACCAGAGCGAGAACCCCACGCTTACTACAACAGTGAAGTGGGGGACTACTTGCGGGCGTTGTTAGGAAGTCAGGCAAAAATCCGTGAAGCTCATCCCATTATCTTAACCAACGACTCTGAACCCGTTCCCGACCTGGCAATTGTTCGGCCCTTGGGAGCCGTCTATCTCGAACACCATCCCTATCCCAGTGATGTTTTTTGGCTGATTGAATTCTCTACAGCAACCCTCAGTTACGATCTCACCATCAAGCGCACAATTTATGCCGAAGCGGGAATTCCTGAATATTGGGTCGTAAACCTGAATGATAACGAATTAAAAGTCTTTCGAGACCTGGACAACGGCAACTACACCACGGAACAAACCTACAAAACTGGTATCATTTCTCCGTGTGCCTTTGCCGATATTGAAATTTCGGTTCAGCGCCTGATGAATCCTTAATCCGGGCAAGTCCTATGGCCCGCCAATCAATGAACAAGCACTGGATACTTGCATGATGTCTGATACTGGCCTTAATCCCCAGGATTCTTCGGTCACTGTCGTCATTTCACGACGGGTAAAGCCGGGATGTGAGGCCGAGTTTGAGGCATTTTTACAGGGGGTCACATCGGCCTGTAGTCAGTTTCCGGGGTATTTAGGCAGTAGTCTTTTTCGACCTGCCAGCGTCGATGACCCTGAATATCGCGTCATTTTCAAGTTTGATCGGTTGAGCCATTTACGGCAGTGGGAACAGTCTGAAGAAAGACAACGGTGGTTTGCTCAGGCAGAAGCATTAACGGTGTGTCCACCCAGTATCCAGGTTTTAACTGGCCTGGAAACCTGGTTTAGGCTGCCTGGAAAGGCGGCGATCGTGCCTCCGCCTCGCCACAAAATGGCTTTGGTGACCTGGCTGGCCGTTTTTCCCCTGATTACGGTGATTTCCACCGTGCTGCAAAATTGGCTTGCGCCGCTGCCGATCCCGTTTCGGGTCATGGTTGTCACCGCGATCGCCGTCCCCACCATGACCTATTTATTAATGCCACAAATGACCCGACTGTTTGCCGGGTGGCTGTACCCTTCGCTGGCAGAAGATGCAGTCGAACAGCAGGAGCAACCGCTGGCGATCGCCCCCAGTCGAGAGCAGCCGCTGCCTCAAGCGCTGTCACAAGCAGTCGTCCTGCCAGTTGAGGAGACGATACATTAGCGTGTCGGTGCGACACAGGGGAATTGGCGTAATAGCAAAGGACTGATTCATCCGACACCGGGAGAAGATACAGACGCCGCGCTAACCCTCCTGCAAACAATCGCCCGCGACTGAAGTGCGGGCTACTGAAGGAAGTCCGTTGAAACGGACTGATGGACACATCCAGTCCTCTTAAGAGGACTTTCCCAATTAGCCCGCACTTCAGTCGCGCGCGTATGACTATTGATTAATTGAACAAAGTTCAACTCGATCGTGAGGCGTATCAAAATCAATCATCGGCCCCAGGGGCACAATCCGAGTCGGGTTGACCTTCGGATGGCTCTTCTGACATCCTCCCCACGGCTTCTAGCCGGGGGGTTCCTCCTTCAACCAGCCGACTTGTCTAAACCAATTGCTTGATTCAGATAGCGGTCGTTCTGTCCAGAGGCGTTCATTCCGGTATGCCCTACCGTACTCATTCCAGCCAACCTCAACCCCTTCTCAAGAATGTTCCACGCTGCATTCTCGTCTCTGCACCGGACAGAGCCGCAGTGGGGACAGACATGAGTA
>JBIKWV010000679.1:0-3714 GCA_044356135.1 Elainellaceae cyanobacterium | reverse complement strand
GCGCGGCTCTCAACAAAAACGTTGTACCACACGCGCTTGCAAAGCGCTGTATTATTGGCTGACTGGTTCTGGTGCTTTAGAAATCATCTTTCGGGGAATTTGCTTTCTGGCAGCAGGATGTTTTCGTCGCAGAGTAATCGTCGGCCCTGGGTCGTTCACCGCCAATCCAGCCATCCCCCCCATCGCCAGGGTAAACACTGGATTTGTCATGGCGTTGAGAACACAGTCAAAGGCGAAGAGAACCAGAATCACGGCGATCGCAGCAGCAGGTGCCACTTTAGGGTGCATCCAGTAGCGAGCTGGATATTTCAGCAGCGTGAAGGCGAGCGGAGGGACGAGCATCGTACTGAACAGGCTAATCAAACCGACATAGCCGTGAATTCCAAACGCAATGATCCACAAACTATCGGTAACGCTGATGTCCTTACCTTCCTCATCAAATACGCGGTTACGCCCCCACCCGCCCCAACCAAATAGGGGTTGGAGCCGTGCTCTTTCGCTCAGGATTTGCTCATTGTCCAGACGGAATCGGAGTGAGGCGGCTCGCTCTTCCCCAGCCACCTGCTGAACAGCCACAGTAATCTGATCGATCGTTTTGACACTCAGGGCACCCGAAGCAGAGGTATTAAGGTAGAAAACGATCAGACCAACCATGAAAAACATCAGCAGCCCTGTCCGAAACCGCTTTGCCAGAAACATTGCACCGACTCCGACCAGCAGCAGAGCATAGGCACCCGTTGACTTCAGCATAATAAAGGTGATGACCAATCCAATCACCACCCATTTCATCTGGATATTGCGCACCCGATTGAGAACTTTCGCCTGCCACAGCCAGACAGCGACCAGGGTCGCCGCCATCATCCAACCCGCCACCATCAGCCCGTGGGCCATAAACACCGTGGGGCGGAACCCCCCCATTCGCATCGACTGGGAGAAATCCGCGAAAGCATGGTATCCATACACCAGTCTGTGCAGTTGTGGACTGATGCGCGTCTCCAGCAAACACAGTGGCGCATAGGCCAATCCGCCCCATAGAATGCCGATCGCCAGTTGTTTCATCCCAGCCAGATTCCCCAGGTACAATCGGCCCAAAAAGTAAGGCACTCCCCAGGTTACGCTCTGATCCAGCACGGCGGTCAAACCGTCGTATGCCCCCAACCCGTTGGTCATAGAAGTGACAAACGGGACTCCACACCAGACCGCGATTGGAATATCGATCCAGCGAAACCGAAACTGGCTAATGCGCTGAAAATCATTGGCCAGCGTGGCGAACACAATGCCATAGCAGGTCGCTGACATCTTGTGATAGTCAGGAATCCCCGGCAGGACAAAACTGGCCTGCGGCAGAAAGAGCCAAGCGACAATGAAACTCACAACAACCGCTTTCTGAGGGGAGAAGCGGTTGAAGAAGTAAAAGACGGCTGGAATCCAGCCAAACATTACCAGATAGACCAGCGGGTTCATAGGGGTTCAGACGGGGGATGCCTGGATAAAAGAGTGCTGAACAGATGGAAAAGTTACAGCGAAGCCAATTCTGGCGATCGCCCACGCTCCACCGCTGTTTGCAGCGCCGCCTCAAATTTTGCCGTGGCATCATCCCAGGTGTATTGGACTGCTGTTTGATAGGCCACATCGGACATCATTTGCCAGTCTTCGGGCGATCGCTCCAGCACCTCAATCAGTTGTTGAGCTAATGCTTCTGCATTTCCGATGGCGACGGTATAGCCGTTGACTCCTTGCTGAACGAGGTCCGCCGCTCCACCCACCGCAGTCGAAATAACGGGACAACGGCAGGCCATTGCCTCCAGCAACGGTAGGCAAAATCCCTCGCTCCAGCTTCCACAGAGCCAGACATCACAACTACTATAGATTTCGCGCAGATGACTTTGCTCAGGTTGGCATGTGTAATCGGTATTGACTGGCAGCGGCACCGCTGGAGAGGGTTGAGTGGTGCCAAAAGCTACCAGTTTCAGATTGGGGATCTTTTGCTGGGCGATGGCAAATGCCTTCAGGCTCACTTCGCAGCCCTTCCAGGGAATTGAGGAATAAAGCATACCAACGGTTGGACTTGCCTGTCGCGTGCGTTGGGGCGCATAAAACAATTCGGTGTCAACGCTGTTGGGAACCAGGGAGACCTGGCGATCGCCATACTCATGCTCCATCACATCCGCTAACCAGCGGGAAATCGTGATCTTGTGTAGCGGTAAGCGATAGGTGGCTTTGACTCGCGCCTCGGGCAGATAGTCAAAGACCTCATGGTGCTGAATGAAGTAAGCTTTTGCTCCTTTAGCAGGAGACAGTTGGGCAACCCATTCCGCAGTTTCCCACCAGGTAGCCACAACGACATCCGCATCGGGAACATCCGCATCAACAACGGGGCGAAACCGATCGATCACCCGGTGATGGACGTCCAAATTATCGAAATGAGATGGATATGCTGGCTGAGGGGGCAACAGCCCCTGTCCTTTCAACAGTGAGAAGAATTGCTGCTTGAGTGTGGGCTGATCCTGGGGCGTTGACACTACAAAGACCTGATGCCCCAGCTTTTGCAGGCGGTCGGCATAGATGGCAACTACCCGCACACCGCCTGCTAAACAAGCCTGGGGTAGAACAAACGTAATTCTCATTGGGTTTATCCCTGTAATAGCAATGTGTCAATGGGTGTGCCAAAACCAAGGAGGTATCGGGCACCCAGCAGCCCCGTCAAAATTGCCAGAAAGATGGCAGTTGTTCTCAAGTCCTGCATAAAGACGCTCAGTTTCTCTCGATGCAATCCAACCAAAATTGCCAGGTAGAACGGCAGATCGTTGAGGGCAACCACGATGACTGCACCGGGTAGCCCCAGGGCAGCGTACCCCAGCGGTAACCCGATCAATACAAATACAAACTTGAATAGACAGCCCATTGCCGGATATCGTACTGCACCGATCGCAAACAGAACCTGATCGATGGTTTGTGTCAAAATTCGGGGCCAAATCCCAAGCGCCAGAATCGGTAACATCCAGGCGGCCTGGGCATATCGCTGATCGTAAACCAGCAGGATGAGGCGATCGCCCAAACACACCATTAGGGCAACTCCAAAGGCGATTGCTACCAGAATCGGTTCCCGATTCTTGAGAATTTTGGCGCGAAACTCAGACCGGGGCAGATCGGTCATTTTGGCAAATGCTGGGAAAAACACCTTGCTACTCACCGCCATCGTGATCTGACGTGGCATATCTGCGAAAGTAAACGCAATCCCATAGACCCCCAGCAATTCAAACGGAATGAGGCGGCCGAGAATTAATCTGTCAGCCTGCTCTGCCAGAAAAGTCAACGCTGTGGAAATAAAGATCCACTTTCCGAATGAAAAAATACTCTCGGCGGCCTGCCACTCCCAGGCGAAGCGATTGGTAAAGCCGGTCATCAATCGATGGCTCCAGATCATCTCCAGTAGTGCCGAGACGATGCTGCCTCCAACCAGTGCCCAGAGTGAAGGGCTGAGCCACGCCCAGGTCAGAGTGACCGCCAGCGACACGATTTGAATCGTGAGATGAAACAGCGTGAGCTTACCCAGATTGATATCCCGATTCAGAGAAAACAGGCTGGTAGAGTTGAACCCACTGATGATAGTCGTCAACCCGACCACTGGGATCAACCACAGTAATTGAGGTTCTCTGTAGAACTGAGCCGCTGGAAAGGCAATCAGCAAACAGCCCAGCCAGAGAGCGACGC
>JBIKWV010000678.1:0-3735 GCA_044356135.1 Elainellaceae cyanobacterium | reverse complement strand
GTGTCACTTTCAGAGGAAGGGGTCAGGTACTTTTCGAGTTCCTGCCAGGGCGCGAAAGACCCCAGGGGTTGGACGAGTGCCCGATGTCCTTCACCGCCCAGACGAACGGCGAAGGAACGCTGTTGGGGTTCAGTGGGAATCGCAACGTTCAGGGCTGCAACCAGCTTCCAGCCGGAAGCCATGCGAATAGCCACCTCGGTAAAGAAGCCATCCTCTGATTTCACCTGGCGCGTGCCCGGTTCGACCTCAATGTGGGGCAGTACCTGAGCGCTCCAGGGTTCTTTAGCGAGAAAATCAGTTGCGTCGATCTCTATCTTCTCCGTGGAGGAGTGTGAGAGGTACTTCAGCAGTGCTGTTGATTTGATCCAGGGAAAGACCTTACCATAGCCTCTATTTTTATAGGGTGGCACCATTGGGCTGAGGGTTGAAACAGTCGATTGGTGCGCCGAAAAACCAAAAAAATCATGTCCGGGATAGGCTGAATCGAGCGGCTGCAACCGAGTGAGGTATTCCCAGCCCAGGCGGGCCTCCTTATCTGATTCTGGTTCTACTTCAGGCTCCGCATCGCTCGGTTCGCCATCCTGTGAAGCAGAGTGGGGGAAAGCAGCTAATAGATCTTTGGGGGTGGGAAGCCACAGCGTCAGTTCACCACTGGGCTGTTCCTGCACCAGAAACGGACCCAGAAATTTCAGGTTGCGACTGGTGCGATCGCCCTCCTTCCATTCCGTCGCCGACCGCAATGCCTGAAAGACGGTACTGGGCATGGGTGGAAATTGCCCTTTTGCCCAGGAGCCTTCGGCGGGACTGAAAGGTTTTGCTTCCCGCATCAGCAGAATATCGAGCGGTTCAATGGCATACCAGTGCCAGGATGTCGATGGTGTCATTGTTCAGATTCTCAGTGACGTTATCGATCGCGTATTCATTGACTGACCAGTGCAGCGGTGGCAGGCTCCAGCCAGCTCAACTCCTGCTGTCGGCGGGAAACCCAAAAAGCGGTGAAACGTAACAGGTTTGCCAGGTCTTCGGGACGGTTGCCCAGTTCTGTTTTCGCCTGGGTTGCCCATGCCCACTGTTCCCAGTCTTCCAACCAGTCCAATAAAGCTGTCTGAGTGTCTTCAGGCAACTGTTCATCACGGTTGGACATCACCACTTTGGCAACCAGGCTAATCAGGTGATTGTCGGCGGTAATTTGGGCGTGGAGTGGAATGGTTTCAGCTAATCGGTACAGGAGGGGGCTGAGGTTTTTCTGATTCTCATAGGTCTGTACCCATTCCCACCAGGGTTCGAGGAGATGCCCCTTCATCAAGGCTTCCAGCGTGTTACCGGAACCGTAGATGACACGGAAACACAGACCATCCTTATCGGGGATATCGTTACCACTGACGGTCTTTCCCCCTTTCATTTCTTTGGCGCGGCTCTTTTCTGCCTCCCACAGTTTCTCTAGCACCGTGGGTAGAGGTACGCTCTTGTGAGCGATCACCACCCCCAGACTCATCGTGGCATCCTTGCCCATTGTAAATAGCGGACGGTCAGGAATTCCGGGGGGACGAGTCCCGGAAGACTGCCATTGCCAGTAGCCCCCCTGATCGGCAAACTCATTCTCTGGGTCTTGCTGACCCGACCAGGCGGCGCGGAGCGATCGCAGAAAACCCGGCAGATCAGCGAGGGGAAGCGCCGCCATGACATCATCCCCACCGCTATAAATCACTCGTCCGCAGTAGCGCCTTTCCGTCAGGTGGGGCACCAGGCGATTGGAGAAGTCGAGGAGCGCTCGATTCAGTCCAATGTGGGTTGCAGGTCCCATCCGTTTTTTGGTGTCCATCAGCTCTTGCCAGAGGCCATCGGATAAAGCACGCAGAGGATCGGGGCATTGGGTGCGATCAGCGAATGTTTCTTGCAGGTAGTCGCGGTAATGATTCAATTTGCTGCCCGACACGTATTTGCCCATGCCATCACCATCGCCCAGAACCAGCACCCACCAGTCAGAGGGGCTGCCATCCCCAAAGCCAGCCTGCTGGTGTGCGCGATCGACACATCTCCGTAACGTGCTGAGTTGCTGGTCGTTTGTCAGGTTCAAGTCATCTGCCAACCACTTACTGGAGAACATTACCCCATTGAATCTCTGTGCGGTGCGAATGGCCGCATCAGCATTGGGAATGTGCATGGGACGGCGCGTTCTGGCGTAGAAAGCGCGTCGCTGTTTCCTGGAGAACTCATTTGTGTGCTCACTAATCTGTTTTCGCAGGTATTCCCAGTAGCGTTGCAGTTGCTCAGGGTGATCGCAGGCAAAACGGGCAGCAGCGATCGAACTCAGGTTTGGAAAGCGAATCAGTTGTTCGTAGTCAACCTGTGGGGCAGTGTCTGCGGTTTGAGCTTCAGATGGGCTTTCTTCCAACTCCAATTGTTCTGTATCTTCTGCTGACGGTGGATTCTCCTCCAGAGAATCCTTCAGCAGGTTTGAAATTTCTTCTAAGATTCCCAACGTTTCCCCCAGATCGCTATAGCCCCATGCCATCCGCTTGGTGAGTTCGATCGCATTCAGCTTCTCAGAACCATTGAATAATCCCTGATATGCCTCTGCGATCACCCACCAGAACAGACGCAGTGACCCTGCGGTCATCCCCCGTCCATGCTGGAATTTCTCGTATTTAAAGCGAGGGTGAACGGCGCTGTATTGACCCGATATGCTGGAGCGTTCGCCGGGTGCAACGGGAATTTTCCAGTTTCGTGTATTTTTAACCGACTGAATCAATTGACCCAATCTGGCCTGATAGCCGCCCCACCAGGTGCCAACATTCAAACTGCGGTAGGCTTCTTTTTCTGCCTGAGATGGGAAGCGATATTGCCCCTGCTCGTTCTGCTTGGCTCGCATCAAAATATTTTGAGCCTCAATCCACTCCTCTACATCGGCAGCTTCCGTTAATATCTGAAGCGGAGTGTCTGGGCCGGGATGCCCCAGGGGCACCACAACAAAATAAGGTTCCCAGCTATGGTTGATCTGTGCTTCCCAAAGTTTGTTCCACTCCCAGCATCCTGGTTGTGTGTAGTGCTGTAGTTCTCTTAAGTAGGGAGCGATATCTTCGGGATTAAAGAAATTTAATTGCCGTAATCGTTCAACGATCTGGTCATAATTTTTGGAAACGTAGTCCGAAACTCTATGTTTGATGTCCTCTTTGACTTGATTGGCGATCTCTTTCCAGCGATCGCTCAACCGTTTTGCTAATGCTTCCCCTATTTTGATGGTTTCCTCTTTAGAACCAGCCAGGAGCGTGAGGGTATTCGGAAAACCAGCGGTGCTGAGGCTGGTAGAGCTACGCTCGTGAAATCGACTGACCGGGTCTTTGCCGCTTTGGAACTGGATAAACCAGGTGCTCCATTCTGGATACTGTTTCAAGATGAAGGCATCGATAATCTCCTGCCCCCATAGCGAGGGTGTAATCAGCGTATCTGCACCATAGCGTTGAGCAACGAACCAGCACAGGTCGGCACTGAGGTAGTGCAGCAGATAGGAACCTGCCCAGAAATCGAGGAATTTGCGCGAGGCTTTGATGAATTCCTGCACTGGAGAAAAGGTAAACAGTAACAGGTGTGGCTCTGGCTTACTCTGCCCTCCCTGTTCATTACCCACAAGTGCTTCCCACGCTTCTGGAAACATGGCTCCTGCCAGTGCAGAGACAGTGCAGGCATAGCTATGATGGGGGCAGTCGGGCATCAGGTACTCTGCCGGGAAAAGCA
>JBIKWV010000677.1:0-3738 GCA_044356135.1 Elainellaceae cyanobacterium | reverse complement strand
GTGAGAGCCGCGCGCCGCGCGGCTCTCACCCAGAATTTCATCCCTTAGATCAGCCATGCCAGAGATTGCATTCCTAAGCCCGCAGCATCAGTGGCGACGGTGGACGGCGACGGCCTACCTTACTGGGGTCGATCTGAACCGTTGCTTCTTCTAGGGGCAGTTTGCGCAGGAGTTTCTGGTGAACGTTGACCTGGATGACCAGTTGAATATCGAGATCGACCGCAGTCAGCCAACCGCTGCGGGGGTGGTAGGCTCCGGTGTCGATGTCCATCCAGCCGGGACCACAGGCGATCGCCCCTGGCTGTACGTTGGGCAGGGTGAAGGTGATGGTGTGCCCGGTAATAATCAGTTTGTCGGAGAAATAGGGTTTGCGGCTGCTGTGGAACTCGTCACGAATCCAGCAGTACTCCTGTGTCGTGTGCTGCTTAATCGGCAGGTTGGGCTTGACGCCAGCGTGTGCCAGCCAGACATCGCCCAGATCGAGGTGGGTGGGCAGTGTCCGCACCCAATCGAGGTGTTCGGCCAGCAGAGTTTCGATCTTGGGGTAGCTGTTGACGGTGGTCTGGCCGCCGCTATAGAGCCATGCCTGGAGCGCCTGAGGGCAGAGGGTGCCATCGGGGAAGGCTTCGATCAGAAGCTGCTCGTGGTTGCCCATCAGGCACTTGTAGCCGCTTTGACGAACAAACTGAACCACATCGGCACTCTTGGGTCCCCGGTCGATCAGGTCTCCCAGGAGAAAAATCTGGTCGGAGCTGTCAGGGGCGATCGCCTCTAGCAGGTTCATCAGGCCATCGTAGTGACCATGAACATCTCCAATAAAAATACGGCGACCCTTCGACACAGTGATCTCAGCCTCTTACGATATGCCTTATTATGCCCGCCGGGTCGGAGAACTATCATGCAAGACTGTGTAAAACCGAATGCAAGAGACTGTGAAGTTTACTGGCTGAGCGCTCGCAGGAATTGCGATAATTCGGCAAATAACCCCTTCTTCGGCGTCACCTGGGGTTGCTCCGGATCAATCCCTCTGGCTCGCAGTAAGATTTGTTCCAGCCCTTCTCCCACAGGCTTTTGAGCTTCTTCGGCCACCAGTTTGTACTCCCCCTCCTCTTCTAACCACACCTGCCAGGACTGGGGATAGCAGCGGAACAGCGCCGCCCCCTCCAGAGAGCGGATGTAGTAACAGGACTGAAACTGGCTGAGAAACCGCTCTCTCAGTTGCCGTCCGGCATAGCCAATGCCAATCGTGGCGACATCTTCGAGACGGGGATTGAGAAATACCACCGGACGATCCAGTGCCTTCTCGCAAAGCTGCTCCACATCCCCCACCTCTACAGAAGACGGCTCCACAAAAATAAACAGTTCCTCCTCCGGCTGCATCTCCGCCTTCATGTCGTTGATGCCACGGATGGCGTAGGGCTTTTCACCCCAATCTCGTCTCGCCAGGGCAGCCGAACCCGGATCGGGAAAGTACACCCGCAGGCGATCACCCCGGTCTTCAAACGCCGGAATAAACTGCTGGGCAACGGGCATAATTTTCAGTTCTGGAAAGGCCAGCTCGACTTGCAGCCGGGTCAGACCATCGGCGATCGCTGCTTTGGTAGCCTCCTGAGACTGGGCGATCGCTTCTTCGAGCGTATTGGGAAGATTGGACATTGCAGCGGGTGGGATAAACGACGGGATAAGCTCCGAAGCTCCTGACGTGACGGTTGAGCGGGTAACGTCAGGAACTGAATAAGGGTCAGGCAGGCTCAACGTAGCCCTGAATATTTTCAGGGTTGAACTGCTTCAGAATGCGGGTGGCTTGATTGGTCAGGTTGGCGTTGCCATTCACCACAATCAGGTACTTCCCGGCGTTGAGGCGATTCCGGTAGGGCAGCGCATCGCCCCCACCCACAACCAGCCCAGTACCCCCACCGATGAAGAAACTGCCCATTGCCCCACCAATCGCCCCAAACACACCGCCGAGAATGTGGTTGCCCATCTCACCGAGCGACGGCACCAGCATGTATTGAGTCGAAAGGTTGAACGCAACCCCGCCAAGAAACCCGAAAGGCACCAGCCAGAGCGCCATCAGTTTCACCTGGTTCCAGGCGGCTTGATTGGGATTGAGAAAACCGTACTCGTCGGCGCTCTTGTAGCCTTTGCCGAGAATACTCACCTGCTGCATCGGCAGACCTTCTTTCTCAAGCGCCACATAGGCAGCTTCTGCCTGAATGCGATCGGCCAGTACTGCGACCAGATAGTTCATAACAGGAATGTGATAACAGGATTCAAAACGTTTTAGCCGTCCTTTACAGGATGGGAATGGGGTGAAGGGGTTCCACCCCTGCGTGGGGGCACCGCCCCCACATCCCCTGTTCACATCCTATTTGTGAAGGCTGTATCTAAAGTTCATTATCAACCGAGGTGGCATCGGGGACCGCTGGAGAAGGGAGGATTTTAATCGGAAACTCTGGTATCCGCCATAATGTTCCACAGAAGATGATTTCCAGGTAGCGATCGTGGCAAGGGTTTGTTTAGAGAGCATCACGCGCCGTTTCAATTCGGTCACCGCCATCGATGATATTAACTTCGAAGTGCCGGATGGGCAGTTTTGGGTACTGGTGGGGCCATCGGGATGCGGTAAGTCTACGATTCTCAGGACGATCGCTGGATTGGAACAAGCGACCTCCGGCAATCTGTACATTGGCGATCGCATTGTCAACGATGTGCCTGCTCGACAGCGGGATGTGGCGATGGTGTTCCAGAACTATGCCCTCTATCCCCACATGACGGTGGCCGAGAACCTGGCTTTTGGGCTACGGATGCGGCAGACTGACCCTCGCACGGTTCAGGAACGAATTGAGACAGTAGCTCACGCCCTGGATATCACCCATCTACTGGAGCGACGACCGAAACAGCTTTCCGGTGGGCAGCAGCAGCGAGTCGCGCTGGGAAGGGCGATCGCCCGTCAGCCCCAGGTGTTTCTCCTCGACGAACCCCTATCCAACCTGGATGCCCAACTGCGCGACGACACCCGCGCCGAACTGAAGCAACTGCACCAGCGACTTGGGATTACTACCATCTACGTTACCCACGACCAGGTGGAGGCCATGACCCTCGCAGACCAGATCGTAGTGCTGAACGAAGGCCAGATCCAGCAGATTGGCAGCCCTCAAGCCATCTACGCCCAGCCCGTGAATCAGATGGTGGCGACCTTCGTCGGCAGTCCCCCGATGAATATTCTGAGTGCGGTATATGACGGCACGAACTTTCTGGTCGAAGGCCATCCCATCCCCTGTCCCCCCAAATTTCACTCGGCGCTGCGATCGACTCAGGGGCAGCGAGTCAACCTGGGCATTCGACCCGAACAGCTCCAGGTGGCCACCGAAGAAACGCCTCACCTGACGGCAACAGTGACCGTGGTGGAGCCGCTGGGCCGAGAAGTTTTAGTGCGGGCAACGATTCCTTCTAAAGAAGCGCTGAATGCTCCGGTTCTTAACTTGCAGGTGTCCCCGACTCTGACCCCCCAGGTGGGCGATCGCCTCCCCCTTCGGCTGAACCTGGACCATCTCTTTGTGTTTAACCCTGCCACGGGAGAAAGAATGTAGGCAGGCTGACATCCTCCCCACGGCTAGAAGCCGGAGGGTTCCTGAACTGCCGTTGCCCTTTCGAGTTGCCCCTACTGAGGTCTTACACGCCATGTCCGATCCGAGCTTACTAGAATATCCCTTGACATCTAGGTGCCCACTTCTG
>JBIKWV010000676.1:0-3739 GCA_044356135.1 Elainellaceae cyanobacterium | reverse complement strand
ATTTTTTTACAGTTTCCTTTTTACAGTTGGCGTTCCAACACATCCTCACGGCGATACAAAAAGAAGGGAAGCGCACAGGAAAGCCCGACGCCAAAGGTCAGGACGATGTAAACAATCATCCACCACCGAGACACTCCCAGGCGCTTGAGTTCAACCCACGCGAAGCCGAAGAAGGTCAGCCCCGAAATCACCAGATCCGATGAGACAGTGGCTGCGACATTGTTGGCAAAGGCACGCTGCAAGAACAGTGGGAGGGACAGCAGAACGGACGGATCTTGCAGGATCCAGTACCAGGGGGCGATCGAGCCTGCGATGGTGAGGAACAGGTAGAGGGGTTTCAGAAAGCTGGAGTTGGCGGCGGTTGGAGCATCAGAGGTTTTCAGCATCGGGTTTGTCCTCAAATGGTATGTCCCGATCATGCCAATGGGAGATAATAGAAGCAATTACCTATGAGGTAATCGTCTGCTATCCTAAATTCAAGTAAACCTTGTGATGGAGGTTTTCAGTTCTTCATCTTCTGCCAAATCCATCTACCTTCTTTTGCGGGGGGTGTTTGCTTGCATGACGGGTACGAGAACTTGTAGAAGGAGGGCGATCGCCACTTTGATATAAAGTCGATATTTTCTAATGGTCGAAACCCCTCGGATTTAGAAAGAAAAGAAGGGAACATTTGACATCTCAAAATATGAGGATTAATCCCGATATTTTGTCTCAAATAGTGAAAGCTCTGCGGATAAATTTCCACAATTCTGGAGACCAATATGAAGCAGCTAACAAGAATCACAGTAAACCCCGAAGTAATGGGAGGTAAACCCTGCATCCGTGGAATGCGAGTTACCGTTGGCATGATCCTGGGGTTGATGGCATCTGGGCGTTCTAACGATGAGATTTTGCAAGCCTATCCTTACCTGGAACCTGACGACTTAAGGGAATCACTAGCCTACGCAGCATGGCGCGTTGAAGAACAGGAAGTTTCTCTAAACGCATCATGACCCAGCATTTAGCGATCGCCCCACTCCCTCCCTCCTTCGGCCTGCTGCTTAAACAGTGGCGCAGTCAGCGAGGCTTCAGCCAACTTGACCTGGCGGTCACCAGTCAGGTTTCCCAGCGCCACATCAGTTTTTTGGAATCAGGACGGGCCAACCCCAGCCGGGATATGGTGCTGCAACTGGCGGCGGTATTGCAGATTCCCCTGCGGCAGCAAAACCTGATGCTGAGTGCAGCGGGATTTGCCCCGATTCACACCGAGACCGACCTCTCATCTCCCGAAATGGTTCCAGTTCGCAGAGCGCTGGAGTTCATGCTGCGGCAGCAGGAACCCTACCCCGGAATTGTGGTCGATCGCTACTGGAACCTGCTGCTGGCTAACGATGCCGCTACTCGCCTGTTCGGTGCGTTTATTGCTCCAGAGGAACTTCAGACCCGCTTCTACCAGGATGGCAGGATTAACCTTATGCGGGCCATGTTTCACCCCCAGGGGTTTCGTCCGTTTGTGATGAACTGGGACGACTTTGCAGGCCATCTGCTGCAACGACTGCATCGGGAGGCGATCGCTGAAGGGGAAAGCGAACAGTCCAGCGCCCTGCTGAATGAACTCATGGGCTACCCCGGCATCACTGACACCTGGCAGTCTTCCAGCCACACGACCCACAACTCCCTGCTCCTGGCGATTCACCTCAAGAAAGCCGACCTGGAGTTACAGTTTTTCTCAACGATCGCCACCCTGGGCACTCCCTACGACATCACATTGCAAGAATTGAGAATTGAATGTATGTTTCCCGCAGATGAAATCACAGAACTAAACTGGCAAAGCAACTGTATCTAAAAAACTCCAGTTTTCACCCGGCGCGGCTTCGCCGCGCCAGGTGAAAACTGGGATTCTACTGGAACTTTATTTTATGGCAAGCCCCTAACCCTTTGTCTGTTGCTCAGCCACCAAAGCTTTCAGGGGTTCAAAGGCAATACCAGACTCCGGAGGTGACTTCTTGGAAATCAGCCCAAACTTCACCCACCAATCGCTTGTCAGCATCCAGTGATCTTTAATTTGACCATTCTTCAATCCCAGAGGGGGATCACCGCCAGCAACACCCATAAATCGTGCTGCTTCATCCAGGTTGAAAACATAGAGGCCACCTTTGAGCGGTTTGCCATCAGATCCCAGCACCAGTTCCACTTCCGGAACCGTAAATTTTAAGTTACGAGCAATAATCTCATTCCCCTCCTTGGGATTTTTCTGCCAATAATCAATAGCAGCATAATAGGCTTTAAGGGCTAATTTGGCTGCTTCGGGACGATTTTGAACAAATGAACCACTCATGTACATGCCATCCGCCAGCAATGCGGTCTTTTGCCAGAAGTCCTCACTGGATGTTGCCACAACCCGCGCACCAGGAACTGCTTGCAGCACTTTTTGACCATAGGGTTCCCATAGTTCCGCAGCAGCCACTGATCCGGAGACGAAGGCAGCCACTGCTTCATCCATAATCAGGTTTGCATATTTTACATCGCTAAAACTGACGCCATTCTGCTCTAGCCAGATACCCATGAAAATCTGAGTAATGCCACCTTCCAAAACAGCAACAGTTTTGCCTTTTAAGTCAGAGATGTTTTGAATATCGGGACGGACAAAAATTTTGTCGGCTCCGTAGGAAGCGTTAGCATAGGTGACCAGTTTGATATCTGAATTCTTGTAGGCAGCAATGGGGCCGTATTCAGCTGTGCTGGATGTTACATCTAGCTGTCCACTATTGATCAGGCTGTAGCTCTCGTTAGGGTCTTCAATAATTTTGATATCCAGATTAACCTCTGGAACCAAATTCTTCTCCTTAGCAATGAACCAGAAGCCATATCCCGGCCAGGTAAACAATGAAACATTTACCGACTCAGTTTTTGTGGCTGATGTGGTTGATGTGGTTGTCGAGGGCTGAGTAGTCTGGCAGGCTACAACGAGCAGGCAAGCGGACACTAAAAGTGCCCAAAAACTTCCTTTTTGGGAAAAGGAAACTTTGGATAATGAAACCCGGCAAAATAAGAAGAATCGCAACATTACTTGTCTACTCAGAAAAGGAAATTAACGGTGACGATAAAGATATGCAAACATACGAGCATGCAAGAATTGCAGCAGGATATCAAACAACCATCCGAGGATCCCAATCATGAGAATGCCCGCCATAATTTCATCCACCTGCAACATTCGCCGAGCCCGCATCATCATTGCGCCAATGCCATCGGTAGCAGCCACAATCTCAGCAATTACAAGATAAGTCCAGCTCACAGCAAGCATCTGTCGGATAGTTGTGAGATGATCAGGTAGAGACGCTCGCAGAATGACCGTTTTGATAATTTGCCAGGGGGTTGCGCCCAGAGTCTGAGCAGTTTCAATCAGCTCCACCCGCACCGACTCGGTGTTATCTGCGATCAAGGTAATGAGAAACCAGATCACTCCCAGAAACAACAAGGCAATTTTCTGAGATTCACCCACTCCCAGCCACATTAACAGGAGCGGAATAAAGGAAGGCGTTGGCAAATACCGAAAAGGAGAAATCAATGGATTCAGAAAGGCTGCAATAGCGGGTATGGTGCCAATCAAGATGCCGATCGGGAGCGCAATTCCAACAGCCAGAAAATAGCTCAGCAAAATTCGTGTTGTACTTCGATAGACATCCGCAAGGAAGTTTTGTTGAGTAAATAATTGCCATAGCGCCTGAACGACAGCAACTGGAGTTGGCAGCAATTGAGG
>JBIKWV010000675.1:0-3740 GCA_044356135.1 Elainellaceae cyanobacterium | reverse complement strand
AGGGATTGCCTATGCCCTATTGCGGCTCTATGAACAGACTCAAGACGATCGCTTTCGTCAAACTGCTATCACCGCAATTGAATCTGAACAGCTTATCTTCTCTGCTCAATGGCAAAATCATGTTGCTGGATCGGGCGATTCTCGATCGTTACAATGGATTCAAGAGGCAGCCGGAATTGGACTTGCACGGTTAGCTGGACTACCGATGTTAGACACGCCTGAGATTCGTCAAGAAATTGATGCAGCACTGGATGTTACTCAACGCTATCTCTTCTGCGAAATTGATTCACTCTCCTGGGGCACAGTGGGACGGCTAGAAACACTCCTGGTTGCCGCTCAACGTCTCGATCGTTGGCAACTGCGCCAGGTTGTGGCTCAGGCAATGTATCGATTAGTATACAAGTCTCAACAGCAAGGATATTTTACTCTATTGCCAGGTCGAACGACTGAGATGCGTTCTCCGGGGCTGTTTCACGGGTTGGCTGGCATCGGCTATCAGTTGCTTCGCCTCGCAAACCCTGACTTGCCCTCAGTGCTACTGTGGGAAATCTAGTACTCGGCGGCTTATGTGAACCGATGATTGATGGTGTGGGGCGCGTCGCGCCCCACACCATCAATCATCGGTTTATTTCCGCCATGTAGTACTAGTGTTGTGAGTTCAAAATTCTGTAGCATATTTTGGGAGGAAGGTGTGCGCAGCACACCTTCCTCCCAAAATATGCTACAGAATTGGCATTGCTGATCTTGAATATGATTTTGGATTAACTCAGATCTTGCACCATTGACAGGAGCACAAAGCGCTCCTGTCAATAAGCGGGTTTCAACGGCGCGTCGCGCCGTTGAAACCCGCTTATTGAGAAAGTGGCAAGACTTCAGTTAAGCAACGCTGCGGAATTTTCTGTTTGCTGTACTGGTGGCAAGACATGACAAGATACTATGCAATTTGACGGGACATTAAATCTGAAAACATCCCTGCTTGATCAATTAATTCATCAAACGTGCCTTGTTGCACCACTTGACCAGCAACAATGACATAAATGCGATCGGCGTTACGAATCGTACTAAGACGGTGTGCAATCACAATTCGAGTCACATTGAGACGATCCAGGCTTTCCGTCACCATTGCTTGTGTACGGTTATCTAAGGCGCTTGTTGCCTCGTCAAAGATAAGAATTTTAGGTTTCAGAACCAGGGCGCGAGCAATTAATAAGCGCTGTCGTTGACCACCGGATAGATTTGTTCCGCCTTCCGAAATGACTGTATGCATTCCCATTGGCATCTGTTCAATATCCTTAGCAAACCCCGCCATCCTCGCTGCTTCCCAGACTTCATCCATTGTCACCATCGCACCGCTGGAAATATTTTCAAAAATCGAATCGCTAGTAATTCGCCCATTTTGTAGGACGACTCCTAACTGACGACGTACAGCCACCACATCAAGACCCGTTAAGTCTTGCCCATCATAGTAGATTGTTCCTTCTTCTGGCTGTTCAAATCCCAGCAAAAGTCGCAGTGTCGTCGATTTACCACTGCCTGATGGCCCCACTAAGGCAATAAATTGTCCTGGTTTAGCTTCGATTGATACTTTATCAAGGGTGAGTGGTAAGTCGGGTTGATAACGGAAACAGACGCGATCGAGTCGAACTCCACCTAATAACCGTCCTGGATCTGTTTTAGAAGAATCCACTTCTGGTGATTCTCGAAAAATCGGTGTCACCCGTTCCCATAGCACTCCAACTTCCAGAACGTCGATAAATGCATTACTGAGCGAGGTAGCTCCTTCAATAAAGGTACCGAGTGAACTGTTGAATGCCAGAAAAGTACCGACAGACAGAAGCGCTTTGCCTTGCTCCTGTGCCTGTGTAATCAAATACACCGCCAAAATATAGATCAACAAAGAAGTGACTGAAGGGATCATGGTATTAAACAATTCCATGAGGTTTTCAATCAACTCTGTACTGAGAGTCAACCTCAGTTCTTCTTTGAAGTGTTTGCTCCAGTAAGCAAACGCGCGCTCTTCTGCCGCCGCCACTCGTAGTTTAGAGACTCCGCCAATTAACTGAACCGTTAAGCCAAAGATTTCTCCCTTGAGTGCTTCCAATGGACGCAGCTTTTTGCGAGAAATCATGCTCGATATATTCGTCACAATGATATTGAGCAGAGCGATACCGACAGCCACCAGTGCAAGTTGCCAACTGTAGAAGAAGAGTAGGGCTAAATTGAGGAGAGAGAAGAAACTCGTGAAGATACTTCGGAGCACTGTATCGCTCAAAGTCTGACGAATATCTGAGATCGCAGAAACGCGAGATTGCAAATCACCAATCGAAAATTGGCGGAAGAACGTCACTCGCATCTTTAGCAAACGATCCCAAACTGCTGCTTGAGTGTTGGCATTCGTAAAGGTTTGGAAGCGGGAAGTAGCAATATTTTGACCAACTTCAAAGGCAGTTTTCCCAAAACTCACGGCCAGTAATCCCAACCCTAACTGAAACAACAGTCCTCGATTCGCATCAGGAATGGCTTTGTCAATCAGGATACCTGTAGCTTGCGGCACGACCATGCCGAGCAGCGCACCGAGAATTCCCAGAACCAACATCAGAACCAGGTCACGAATATGTCCGCGCACAGCAAACTGAAAGACCTCGACCGATCGGCTAATCCTTTCAGGTAGAGGACGGTAGAACATGTAGGCCACAGGGGACAGCATTTGAGCGACTTTATTGGTCAGCGGAATGCGTTTTTGTTCCTCAGGATCATAGAGTTCATATCCGCTTGACCCTTTTGGTAAGAGGGCAACAGGCCGATCGCCATTGGCTGTATAGCCGAGGAGGGCACCGCAATCTGTTTTCCACCATTGGCCTGATAAAATGACTCGACGGGTGCGAATTCGAGAGGCACGTGCGATCGCATCTAGAGGGTCTTTGAGACGCTTCAAGTCTTCTGAGCGAGCTGGGGGTTGGATATCAATGCCAAGTGCTCGCCCTACGGCTCCTGCCGCTATCAGCAGATCGGTTCCTTCTGGGAACAACTCCGTCTGGTTGCGCCGAAAAATAGCGGTCAGATCACCGATCGCCTGTTGTCCGACCTGCCAATTGAGGCGCAGACGTTCTTGGAATTGCTGTGCTTGAGCAGCACTATCCATCTGATTGAGTTGCACTAATCCAGCAATGCAATCTTGATGAAATTGCTGTAATTGTGCCAGCAGATCTGCTGGTCGATCAACTGCTTCGATCGCACTAGGCGGATCGGTTATGCTAGTTCCTCTAAAAACTTCTGCCAGCCGATGACTCCAACCTTCGATTAGATCAGGTAATCGAAGGTACAAAGGCTGGGTTAAGTGTTCCAAAGTAATCCAATCTTTCAGTTTAATCACTTCTAGATAGGTTTCTTCGTAGGCAACGGCCAGTAACTCGATTGGTTGCGGTTGCGTTGAGTATTCCAGGCTACAGTGTTCAAAACTGAGTAGCAAATCACCCGTGTTTAGCTCAAACAGAAACCGCCGATGTCCTTGCGGTTTTCCATCAATCACTTCAACCGCAAAGACTGCGATCGCACCGGACTGGACATACCACCCAGTATCAGGAGTTTGCAATTGCAATGGCGAATTACTCTTGAGTATGTAGCTTGAAGCGCAGACATCTTGGAGATAGCTCACGGTTTCTTGTCCTCGTTTTTACCGAATCTCAATGCTTACTTAAACCTGTTCCGCTTTAGATGCAACGATCGCTCTACATTCGGGT
>JBIKWV010000674.1:0-3743 GCA_044356135.1 Elainellaceae cyanobacterium | reverse complement strand
CGCCCGTACAGGGTGGATGGGTGGATGGGTGGCGGTTGAAAAAATCCCCACCATGTCCTCTCCCGCTGCGAATAAGGCATGATGACTACAGCCTTAAGGTCGAAAATCGGCCCCAGGCTTCACCCCAACCCCAACAGTTAAAGCTGGAACGATGAGTCAGATGCAGCCAGACTCCCCCGCAGCCTTCTACCAGCGCATTTTGGATATTCTGACTGCGGCTCGTGTTGGCGTGGCTCGTACTGTCAACACTGCCCAGGTGGTTTCCAACTGGTTGATCGGCAGAGAAATCGTTGAAGCGGAACAGGCCGGACAACAGCGTGCAGAGTACGGCGAGAATTTACTCAAGAACCTGGCACAGCAGCTCAAGCAGGAGTTTGGCAGCGGTTACTCCTACTCCAACCTCAAATATATTCGGCAGTTCTACGTGGCTTTTCCTGACCTCCTGACTCAAGAGGAGATTGGCCACGCACTGCGTGACCAATCTTTACCAACTACCGAACTGGTGAGTTTGAGCAGCCCTAATCCCTCCTGGCAACCCGGCCTGCTCCACCCCAATCTCTCCTGGACCCACTACCGCACCCTGATGCGGGTAGAGTTACCCGAAGCCCGCGCCTTCTATCAGATTGAAGCACTCAAGAACAACTGGTCAGCAAGAGAGCTGGAACGCCAGATCAACAGTCTGCTGTTTGAGCGATTGGCAAAAAGCCTCGACAAAGCGGGGCTGATGCAATTGGCCACTCAGGGGCAGGTGATTCAGAACCCCACCGATGTCTTCAAAGACCCGGTTGTGATCGAGTTTTTGGGCCTCCCCGAATCACCCCGCCTGACCGAATCTGACCTGGAGAATGCGCTGATTACCAATCTGCAAAACTTTCTGCTAGAACTGGGTCGCGGTTTTGCCTTTGTCGATCGCCAGGAGCGACTCACCCTGGACGGCGATCACTTTTACATCGATCTGGTCTTCTACCACACGATTCTCAAGTGCTACATCCTGATCGACCTCAAGGTTGGCAAGCTAACCCACGGCGATTTAGGCCAGTTGCAGCTCTATGTGAACTACTACGATCGCGAACGCTGCGCCCCAGACGATAACCCCACACTGGGGCTGATTTTGTGTTCTGACAAGAACGATGCGGTGGTGCGATACACGCTGGGGCCAGACCAGCAGAACAAGATTTTTGCCAGCCGCTACAGGCTGCATCTGCCCACCGAAGCCGAACTACAGGCAGAGCTTCGCCGCGAAATTGCGCAACTCCAGTCAGAGTATTTCAGGAGAGACTTGTCATGAACTGGGCGTTGCGGTGAGCGATGAGCCGAACCGTGGATGGGTGGATGGGTGGATGGGTGGATGGGTGGATGGGTTGGGGGCGTAGGGGCGCAGCATTTGCGCGGCAACATTATTGCTGTGCCCGAACATCCCGCCGCAAATGCTACGCCCTCTCAGACGAAACGCGATCGCCCGTCCATTTCGGTTGTGCGGCGCGATCGGATGGGGATACGATCGGTTTTTTGGATGGGTGGGATGGGGGTTAACGCCGAACCGGGCGTAGCATTCGGGTAGGGGAGGGTTGGAGAGAGTGGGGGATGGTGTCCCGAATGCTGCGCCCCTACCGGGGTTTTGGGCAATGGATGGGGGATGGGTTGGGGGCGATCGCCCTTCACGTTAATTTTGTGCCTCTTCGGGTGCGTTGGGCGATCGCAAAATCGTCAAGCACGTTTGGGTTGAGGGAGGTAATCGCCGCAGAGAGACCTCGGAGGTTTTCAAAACCTCCGAGGTCTAATAGAAGATTACATAAAGCGAGTGAGCTGCACCCGGTAACGGTCTTTCTTCGTCACCGCAATTTCCCCAACTTCTAATCGACCCTTGCCGCGAATCGCCACCAGATCGCCCGCCTTCAGCGAATGGCTGGCCTGGGTGATCTCCTTCCAGTTCACCCGCACGTCTCCGGCGTTGATCAAATCCACCATTTTGCTGCGCGACATGCCAAACCCCGCAGAGGCAACTGCATCCAGCCGCAGCGAAGCCTCCACCGTCGTCATTTCCTTCTTCTTGGGTTCCCGGACTTTCAGTTCCCCCAGATCTAGCGATCGCGTCTTCACGGGCACCGATCGCACCTGGTTCAGGCTGGTCTCCAGAAACTCCACCAGTTCTGGCACCACGATCGCCTGTGCGCCCCGTTCGCCCAGCACAATCAGGTCGCCCACCTTCTCGCGGACAATTCCTGTTCCCAGGAGTGCGCCTAAAAAATCTCGGTGGGTTGCCGGGTCAAACAGAAAATTGCCGCTGATGTCGAGGGCAGCGATCGCCACCTGAGTTTCGTCCAGGGGCAGGTCTGAGCGGGCGATCGCCACTCGCTGCCGTTCTGCCTGAGGATAGCCGCCCCAGGCCAAAACCTGCACTTCCGTCAGCCGCCCCATCATGCGTTCCACCTCTGCCAGTTCCGGGGGCGACAGGAAATCGGTACAGATCACTTCCCAGGTTTTGATGGCTTGCTCCGCCTGGTCCAGTACCCGCACCGCAGTTTCTCGATTTTCAATTCCCTTGAGCAGATCTTCCCGTGGCAGCATGGCAGAGCAATAGAGGACAGAATCTCTATTCTAGCGATCGCTTATCTCAGGACTGCCGCTGCTCGACAGAAATCCGCTCCATCGCGGGTAATCCAAAGTCAGACGCAAGCTGGTCGAGGCCATCCGCAATCATTTGGGGCGATCGCACCTGCAAGGATTGGTAGCAGCGCTCCCGGTAATCTGGTTTGTTCTGGAAGGTGGTGATAGCTCGCTGAAGAGGGCCAATCACCGGGTAGGCATCGGTTGCTTTGGTGATGGCGCTTTCGGGGATTGGGGAATGCAATCGCAGCATGGCTAAATCGATCAGATCGCGGGACTCTACAGAAGCATCAAGCCAGCGATCGGCGTTGGCCATAAGTTTTTCAGCGAAGCTATCGGCTGTATTGAGACAGGCGACTGGAAGAAAAGATAAACGCTCTGGGGGATCCAGAGAGATTCTTGCTTCTCGGACAATTTCAAACCGGATGGAAGCCCCATCGATGACCACCGGAAACCTGACGGCATACTGATCTGTCTGAATCGACCTCGGAAGACCAATTCCCTCCTGAGAAAGAAACAGCGCAGCGTAGCCCTGTTCATAGATTCCATCGCGGAGACGGCGATAGCCACTGGAATCGGCACATAGAAAGTCGATATCCTGGCTGACTCGATATTCCTCGTACTTCAGCGCCAACAGCGTTCCGCCTCCGAAGAAGGCTCTACAGGCTTCAAGAAACTCCGAATTCAGCAGGTTGAGAGCCGTCAAAATTCGCTGGTGCTGGTCTTGCTGAAATTCCATGCTGATCCAGGAGCCATAACGCTGTCCCAGGTTTTGCACAAATTGCCTTTCCTCTTCTTCCAGGTCTGCCACCACTCCTCGATAGCGCCAGCCCCGTTCGTACCGACACAGCATTTCCTCTGGCGACAGACGGTAAGGATTCTCTGTCTGCCAGCACACCGCTTCCAGAAAAGGCAGTTTTTGTGGGACGGAAACCATAGCTCAATTATGGAACGTTTCGTTCAAGTCTGGACTTTTGACTATTTTTTCTGCGATGCCGCGAAACGCTCTCGCAGAGAGCGTTTCGCGGCATGTTTTGTTTTAGCGCCGATTTTCTCTGAAACGCTGACGCAGTCAGCGTTTCAGAGAAAATCGGCGCAATTTAGTCAAAAGTCCAGTCAAGTAGATGGCTATGGAA
>JBIKWV010000029.1:0-13011 GCA_044356135.1 Elainellaceae cyanobacterium | reverse complement strand
AGTCGGTTTGTGGAACCTGTATCTGGATGCAGCGTAAATTTGGCAGAAAATTGGAAAACCTTGTCTCGAAGCTGCTTCTATTTCCCAACAACTCTATTGTAAAAAAGTAACGGGTAGGGATCACAGGCTAACTGTATCCATACAGGAGGGCTTCTGAAAATCAACAAACCCTGTAACCGCTTCCAGAAATTCTTTCAGGGTTCGGCGCTCATGGGTTTCTATTAGGAGAAAGTGGCTTCAAATAGCTTTGAGTGACACTTTGGCACGAAAGCCCTCTCCCGATCGCTAGACCTGGGACTATTTCTGAGACTGACACCAGGGGGCAGCGTTATAGCGCTTCGTGCTCCAGCAAACTACAGGTTGTTGTGTAAGAGCCTCGCTCTACGCGGCTCTCACACGACAACCTGTACTGAACTAGACTGAGAACTGCTATATAAAAATCCAACACCCCCTGTACGGGTACTGTCTCTCATCATAGAAAGTCCTCCGGCTTTTCTGAACCCACGATTTGCTTCAGTTTGCGATCGCCAGATCAGAGGATCATGAGAGTTCTTGTGCGCACTTTTACCCAATTCTTCAATCAGGAATTAAACAACCCCACAGGAGGTTCAACGAATGGTACAAGATGCTTTTACTAGGGTCATCAGTCAGGCAGACACACGGGGTGAGTACCTCAGCACTACTCAACTGGATGCCCTGCTGACTTTAGTCAAGGATGGCAACAAGCGCATTGATGCGGTCAACCGCATTTCCAGCAATGCTTCAACTATTGTTGCGAGTGCTGCCCGATCGCTGTTTGAGGATCAGCCCAATCTGATCGCCCCTGGTGGCAACGCCTACACCAGCCGTCGTGCAGCAGCCTGCCTGCGGGATCTGGAGATCATTCTGCGCTATGTTACTTACTCTGCTTTCACCGGAGATGCCAGTATCCTGGAAGATCGCGCCCTCAATGGTTTGCGTGAGACGTATCAGGCATTGGGAGTCCCCGGAGGTTCGGTTGCATTGGGTGTGATCAAGCTGAAGGAAGCGTCGCTGGCGCTGGTCAATGACCCCAACGGCATCACCAAGGGCGATTGCAGTGCGATTACTTCTGAGATCGCGGGTTATTTTGATCGAGCCGCTGCCGCCGTCAGCTAACAACCTTCGGGTTCTTTAACCCATCCCTCAACGGTTCACGCTTCGGCGTTGCTTAATTCAGGGATGGATTTTTGGAGAGAGCCGCGCTAAGCGTGGCTCTCTCCAAAAACTCATCCTCTCAATCAGCATTTCCCGGTTCACTGTTCCTTGTCTATTTCAAATTCAAACGGAGGTTATTAACAATGTCAAAAACTCCCCTCACGGAAGCCGTCAGCTCCGCAGATTCTCAGGGCCGCTTTCTGAGCAGTACCGAATTTCAAGTTGCCTTTGGCCGCTTCCGTCAGGCACAGGCTTCTCTGGAAGCTGCTAAAGTGCTGTCCAGCAAAGCGCAGTCTCTCGCAGAAGGTGCTGCCAACGCGGTCTATCAAAAGTTCCCCTACACCACCCAGTTGCAGGGAGCAAACTATGCCTCTGACACGCGGGGACGCTCGAAGTGCGTCCGCGACATCGGTTACTACCTGCGGATCATCACCTACGCGCTGGTCGCAGGTGGAACCGGCCCAATCGATGAGTATCTGGTGGCAGGTCTGGCAGAAATCAACCGTACCTTTGAACTGTCTCCAAGCTGGTATGTTGAGGCGCTCAAGCACATCAAGGCCAACCACGGTCTGTCAGGCGATCCTGCTGTGGAGTTTAACTCCTATGTGGACTATGTGATTAACGCGCTGAGCTAATCACTCTTCCACAGGACTCATTTTGAGAGTTGGGTATTTGCATTCATCAATTTGTAAATATTCAACTCTCAGAATTGTTCTTCAAAATACTTCCTTCTCAATCTAAGCATCTTATAATTATTCCTATAAAAGAGTTGGCGAAAGCATCTAACCTTTGCATCGTTTCTTCGTCATTAGAGTTTCCAAAGCTGTTCTAATTGTTTATCAGGCAATTCAAGCGGTTCTCTGGTTTCTTCTGGTGGTTCGGCGATGTCAAAGGTTTTTTTGTGCAATCTAAGGCATTGTAAAAAAAACAATTTCACGCTTTGTCCGATCCGACTCCACCCCAGCCCTCCCCCTGGTAAGGGCTACCGTGTACACACAAGTCCTGCTGACCCCCCTTAATCCCCCTTGCCAAGGGGGGATTAAGGGGGGTCAAGCCAGGACTTACCGAATGTAACGACGTTGCCGCTTAAGGCGACACATACCCAGCCCTCAAAATACTTCTGCTATTTCTTCCTCAACAGTCATGAGCACTTTTCTGCCAAACTCCATCCATGCCAATTCTGTTGCGGAAGAACCGCTTCTCCCATCGGGAAATGGTAAACCGATCGCCGCTCAACTCATCGACATTGGGGTGACCTTCAACAACGGCAACCAGCCGATCGAAGTGCTGAAAAACATCAATCTGGCGATCGCCCCCGGAGATTTTGTCTGCGTGCTGGGATCATCGGGCTGCGGCAAAACAACGCTGCTGCGAATTCTAGCGGGCTACCAGAAAGCCACCGCAGGACGGGTGGCGCAGGTCGGCTGCATACCGCACCCCATCCCGATGTAGGGGTGGTGTTTCAGCATCCAAATCTGTTTCCCTGGTCTACGATCGCCCACAATGTGGAATTTGGTCCCCGAATGAAGGGCATCTCGAAGCGGGAACACAAACAGCGGGTGTCCTACTACCTGGATATGGTCGGGCTGACCCATGCGGCTCACCGTTTGCCTTACCAGCTTTCAGGTGGAATGCTGCAACGAGCGGCGATCGCCCGCACCCTTGCCGCCGACCCCACCTTAATTTTGATGGATGAGCCGTTTGGGGCATTGGATGCCTTCACCCGCGAGACGATGCAATTACAGTTGAGGGGAATCTGGGAACGCACGCGCAAAACAATCTTCTTTATCACCCACGATGTCGAGGAAGCGCTGCTGGTGGCAACCCACATTCTCGTCATTCATGCTGACCCTGGACGAATTGTTCAATCTATCTCCAATTCATTCTCGCAGCGGTTAACCACAGAGCCACCTGCGGCATTGCGAACCTCACTGGAGTTTGTGAAGATGCGGGAGTATCTGGTGCATAGTATCCAGAAGGCGCATCCATAACCTGACGTTGAGAGCCGCGCTAAGCGCGGCTCTCAACATACGTAGAAGAGACTGTTGTAAAGCAGTGGCGCGGTACTTTATACCGCGCCACTGCTTTACAACAGCGGAAACCCCAGATGATTTAACGCCTCCCTTAACCGATCGCGTCCCGACAAACTGGCGGCGTCCGCTACTCGTTTTACCGAATGTTCTGCCCAGTCACCAGGAACCTTCATCTGCTGCGATTCGTAAAATTGCTGCATCGTCTGGCTGTATTGGGCGATCGCCTCCTCCTGAGCCTCGAGACTGTAGGTTTCATGGTGAAGAACGGCTGCTTGAGGGAGACGGGGTTTGATATCGGCAGGCTTGGCTGGATCCAGATAGCCTACACAGAGACCAAAAACTGCGAACAGATGGGGTGGCAGTTTGAGAACAGCCGCAACCTCCTCAGGGCGATTACGCAGGGCACCGATGTAAACAATTCCCAGATCCAGGGTTTCAGCGGCGATCGCAGCGTTTTGTGCAGCAAGAGAGGCATCGATCGCAGCCATCAGGAACATTTCCAGATAGTCTAATCCGGCGTGGGGTAAGCCTCGTTTCTCTCCAATGTGGGTCAACCGCGCCAGGTCTGCCAGCCACACGAGAAATAATGGACATTGCCGGATATGCGCCTGATTGCCTGCCAGTTCCGCCAGTCTTGCCTTGCGGTCAGGGTCTTCTACAGCGACGACACTCCAGGTTTGCAGATTGGATGAAGTCGATGCGGATTGAGCTGCCGCTACCAGCAATTCCAGGGTTCCCTCTGGTAAGGGATCGGGCAGGTAAGCACGGATGGAGCGGTGTGCCAGCAGAGAGATCAGGGGCTTGTTCCGCACTTCAGCGGAGGGATCATCGTTCCATGAACCGTTTAGCTCAGCGGAGGATTCACCGTATCGCTGATGGAGCAATTCAGTTAAATCATTGGAAGCCATGTGGATTTTTGCCGCCTGAAGGAGAAAGTAAATGGGTTGTGACCAACCCCTTTGATGATACGAAAAACTGGGAAGTGGAAACCCTGCTGCACTGGCTTTCCACTTCCCAGAAGATCCTGCACTCGATCGAACGATTTAGAACCGGAAGGTGGTTCTGATCAGACCAACGAAGATATCATCGTTATCACTATTGTGATTGGGAGCTGTTAGCCAGATCACACCAGGGGTAATATCGATATTATCGGTGACGGCAAAACGATAAAATCCTTCGACGTGGAGTCCCGTATCTGGATCGCGCCGCCGTCCCAACCTGTTGCCCAGCGAGGGGGACGACCCTGTCAGACGGGGTTCAATTCCAACGATGATGCCACCCAGATTTCCTTTGCCCCCCAGGTCGGGAAACGAAAGCGTTAAACCGTAGTTCCAGACGTTGGCATCTCCCAATCGAATCGCCCTTATCGCAGAGTAGTTCGCCCAACCTCCGATCTGGAACGTGGGTCTGATTCTCCAATTAGCCTGAATGCCATAGGAGTTGGCGACAACGGGGCGATTTGCTCTGACTTCCGACAGAATGCTACCCGTCCCGGTACGGATTCCTCCTGTGGTAAGGGTACCCCCCGGAGCCGTCAAGCCGGTATATGCATTCACATAGGTAAAACCCAGATCCAGACCGCCAAACAGGTTGCGAGCGGTTAACTGACCGAGCAAGCCATAGCTGCCGCCAGCCAACCCAGCGCCGGAAGATGGGTCATTTCCACGAGCGGCACCGTAGCCCAACTGTAAGCTGAGAGCAGAACTTAGCGGGAAGTTCACAGCAGCCCCCACATTTGTATTTGCCACTCGATAGATGGGAGAACGCTGACCGAATCGGGAAATTGCTCCCCGCGTCGCACCCAAGTCGAAAGGCGTGATCACGTTGCCGAACGCAAATTGATCCAGGCTACCGCCATTGCCAAAGACCTCAACTCTGGCAGGGCCAAGCGGAAACTGGTAGCTCAGCACATCGAGCGCAATGTTGTTGTTGGTGTTGAGTTCACCCGCAAGGCGTGCTTCGTTACCGGGTTGGGTGAAAAGCTGGAAATTGCCTGCCTGAAGCCTTGTTCTGAGGCGATCGCGCCCCGAAAAACTGGTGTCCAGCGTCAACCGCACCCGACTTTGAAACACAGCATTGTTGCTGTCGCCCACATCAAAAGTCTGACCTCTAGCGTTCAGCGCATCGCCACCGAAGACATCGGCCAGGTAGAACAGCGCATCACCAATAAGTTTCGTGGTGGTTGAAAACTGATTAGCCTCTAGCTCATTCACACGGGCTTCCAGCGCGTCTACCCGACCCCGCAGCGTTGCCAGCTCCGCGCGAAACTCCTCCTGGAGCCGCCGAATTTGCGCCAGGTCCTCTGGCGAAACACCCTGCCCAATCCGTTCGCTAATCGCGTCCAGACACGCATTCAAACCTGCCGCAAACTCATAGCGGGTCAGCGGGCGCTGTCCCCGGTAAGTCCCATCGGGGTAACCTGCAATACAGCCGTAGTTGGTGATCAATCGGCTGAGCGCCTGGTAGGCCCAGTCAGTGGGTTGTACATCCGAAAGCTGGTTTACAGAGGTCACCTGGTCAAGCGTAGCACCCTGTCCCTCCAGTGCGTACTGTTGCAGGGAATTTGGGTTTTGAGCGATCCCATTCTGGGCGACGGAAGGGGCGTGAACAGACGACGCGGTAGTACTGGACGTTGTGGGCAAAGAAGCGATCGATTCGGTTAAAACAGACGCAGGAGCTAAAGCAACGGCAGGTTCAGCAGTAGCTGACAGTGTAGTTTCAAGTGTAGTTTCAGAAGTCGCTTTGGGAATTTGTGAAGCAATGGCTGCCGTTTGAGTCGGAGTAGCCGACGCAGGCAAAGTTTTGAGAACGCCTGTCACCAGAATGGCGGGCGCAATCAACAGAAAGTTCCAGAATATTTTCATACAATTCTCACACCAAATTAAGAAGGTCAGAGCCGCAGTTCCGAGTCAAGCGGTATCTTTCTGGTTCAGAAAAGACCCTGCCAAAGGCTATGTTCAATTGCTGAAGTGCCTGCCGAGCAGATGCTTCTTATCAACGCAGATATGAACAGTTGCGCTTGACTTAGCAACTAGAAAAGTTGTAATTTCAAGTTTATTCGGATCAACTCCGGCAAATCTACCAAGTTATAGTAGATTAATAAGAGACGGGAGGACGTGCGTTAAATCACATTTTCCCAAAAGCAATAGCAAAGGCTTGCATTTTCCTGCGCCTGCAGATTCTTTACCTGATTAAAGTGAGGACTTGATCCATGCGATTGAAGCGAAGAGATGTTTTGTACGGATTAGTCGGTCTAGGTTTGCCTATCGTTGCCTCCAGTTGCACCAGCACCACACCCTCAGCATCGAACTCTCCTGCGGCCTCTCCCAGTGCTGCGCCCGTTGCTTCTCCGGCGGCGACGCCCGCTACTGCTGCACCTGCCGGAGGAAATACCGTCCGAATCGGCTACCAGCGATTCTCGGATCTGGATATTATTCGCAAGCGGGGCACGCTCGATAAACTGCTAGAAGCTCAAGGGGCAAAAGCCGAATGGACTTTCTTCCAGGCAGGCCCCCCCATGCTGGAGGCGATTAATGCGGGTAGCATTGACTTTGGAGGAGTTGGAGAAGCCCCCCCCATCTTTGCTCAGGCTTCTGGGGTGCAGTTTTACTACGTTGGAATTACTCCCCGTGGCCCTGAAACCCAGGATATTGTGGTGCCAAAGGATTCTGCGATCAAAACTCCGGCAGATCTCAAGGGCAAGAAGGTCGCTCTGCAAAAGGGTTCTAGCGCTCACTATCTACTGGTGACGGTGCTGAAAGAAGCAGGACTGTCGGTCGGCGATGTCGAAGTGGTATCGCTACCTCCAGCGGATGCAAGAGCTGCTTTTGAACAGGGAAATGTTGATGCATGGTCGATCTGGGACCCCTTCCTGGCGGTGATTGAATCAACCGGAAAAATCCAGAATTTGAAGGTCGGGCGCGATCGCCGCACCTTCTTCCTGGCTGCTAAAAACTTTGTCGAGTCCCGTCCAGAGATTACCAAAGTTATTCTGGAATCGACAAAGGAAAACGAGGTGTGGGGTCAGCAGCATACGAAGGACATTGCCAAGCAATTTGCAGCCGATCTCAAAATTGATGCAGCAATATTAGAGACGGTGAACAATCGACGGAAATGGGGGCTACAGCCTGCGGACGCAAGCGCCATCGATGGACAGCAGAAGGTTGCAGACACCTTCTATGATTTGAAGTTGATTCCCAAGTCAATTCAAGTCAAGGATGCATTTGTCCCCGCTGACCTGTACGCCAAGATCTATCCGGGCTAACTCGGAATTCCGGACTGGAATTGTGAACTAATAACTTCCTCTTCGCAAAGCGGGAGTGTACGCCTAAACCCAGTTTTTTGGGTATAACCATTCGCATTGCTGTCAAAGGGAGGTGCGGGAGTGCCCCCCACAAGGGGCAGTGCTCCCTGCACCCTCGTACCGCGCCAGCGTGAGAAACGCTATACTTCACTCTGCATAACTCTCAAAAACAACCGTGGGCTATTCAAGTGTAAAGTACTGCAAGGTGGAGTAGCTGCAAGCAATAAAGTAGTCTTACTTCGACTGATCCTGGCTTCTCACCCTCCCCAAATACACGCTCTTAAGACCCATCTTCCCCTTTTTTGTCATACCCCAGTACCTCAGATAGCGGTAAGGTCCGTATGTCTTACCTGTTTTAGAATCAGGGATCATTTTCAACTCCATGTGCCCTCGCCCTCCCCGCTTTCCCAGTGGGGAGCCATCTTCGCGAGTTTCCCCATTCTCTTCCATTTCGATTTCATGCCGCGACTCCAAAAGTCCCTGAATCATCTCAGCCAGATCGCCAAGTTCAGCATCGCTCCAATCTTGAAGCTGCTGGATCAAGCTTACAGGTCTGTTTCGCTTCGGCATAAGTAACCCCTTTCCCTATCAAATCTTTAGGGAATGCTTAGGGATCTGTAGCTTGTTTCTATACCCTAAGTCTAGATTCACCCGTACTGCTGGAACTTAGGGTACAGTTAATCGTTTATTATGCTGGCTACTATTCCCTAAATTGGCGCACCGCCCCAGCTATTCGAAGCCTTAACGTCCACCACAACCGGAACAGGATGGAGAAACCTGCAAGCTGCTCTAACCATACTTCTACGTAGAAGGCTAATCGTTTGCTCAACTTCAGCAGAAGGACACTCCAATAAAATCTCATCATGAACGGTGCAAATCAGCTTCGTTCCTTTATTCGTCAGCATTTGAGAGAGTTTTACCAGAGCTAATTTTGTAATATCGGCATTTAATCCCTGCACTGGGTGATTTAGCAACTCTGCGAGCCGAGGATTGCAGCTCCACCTTCGCCGTCTTCCTGCCAATGTGTGGCTCTCCTTAACTCCCTGGAGATAGCGGCGTTTAATTGTTTCATGCCAATCTGCTACTCCCGTACAAACTTCAAAGAATCGTTTTCTAAATACTTTTGCCTCCTCAAGTGACAGCGTAATTCCATATTTCGTTTCCGCATAACTTTGAAGTTTGGCAGCGCCCATTCCATAAATCAGTCCAAAGTTGATCGCTTTCGCAAGCTGACGGTCTTCCTCACTCACGGAGCCAATTGGTTTCGCCGTCAGCAGCGACGCAGTAAGTCGGTGTAAGTCCTCACCTTTTCGATAAGCCTGCTGCATTCGCTCATCCCCACTCAAGCGAGCCACAATTCTTAGCTCTATCTGGGAATAATCAGCTCGGACAATTCGATAATTCGGTGCTGCCACAAAACAGGCTCGGATTTCGGCATCACGAGGAATTGTTTGTAGAGGCGGATTACGACAGGAGAACCGCCCTGATCTAGCCCCAAGTTGATAGTAGGTCGGGTGAATCCTACCTGTTACAGGATGAATATGTCCCGGCAAACTGTCGGCAAAGGTGGCGGTGATTTTGGATAGGCGACGGTAATTCAGCAGCGCTTGAATTACAGGAAACTGTCGAATCTGATGAAGTGCCGCATCCCGATCGCGCTCCAACTGTACTTCCAACATTTGCCATCGAGAGAGATCCAGCAACATCCCATTCAGCTCCATATGAGCAACCAGAGGCATACAACAAAACTCCAGTTGAGCAATTTTGAGCAGGCGCGATCGCTCCAGCTCCTCCTTCAGAATCGAGTACAGCTCCAGCAGAACTGCCGCGTCCAGGGCGGCATACTGCAACTGCTGGGGTGTCAAAGGCTTGCTCCAATCACTCACCTGCTGAGTTTTATCCAGCCTCACATTCAGCAATTTGTGGGCGATCGCCTGCAGGGACAGGCCAACCTTTAAGCCCGCCGTCAACACCCGGTAGGCAAGCTGCGTATCAAAGAAGGAACCCGCAGGCTGAAGTTTTGCCTGAGTCAGGAACTGCCAGTCAAATTTGCCGTTGTGGGTAACCTTTAACGCGGAGTTCGCAAGAAGCTGGCGGAGGAGATGGCGATCGCACTCCACAATCTGATACAGATCGATCAGCGCCACCGGCTGACCCGGAGCTGCAAGCTGAATCAGTCGGATTTTATGAATGTGAGGGTCAAGCCCAGTCGTTTCGCAATCGATTCCGAGAATTGGGGAGGGCGAAAGCGATCGCACTGCAAACTCAAGCTCCTCACCAGAAGTAATGAGTCGATAAGGGATGTCAGGATACTTTTTAGAAGCTGTCATGACTGAAGGTAGATGAAGACAAACCTGGAGGGGCGATAGCACCAGAAATCTCATCTGGGTAAATGACTCAGAACAAACTTTCCTGTTCGGGCTGTGCTGGTCGTTGAATTGGAGAGTTGGCGATCGCCTCTGAGCTATCCCTCCTACGTCGCTTCCCCCACCCCTGCTGAGCTGCATGTTTGACGACGCTCTGACGAATTGATCGACCCAGATCATGAAAGTCAATCTTGACATCGTTAAATTGAATTAAGCGTTCCCCGATCGCTTCATAAAGACTGTTGGCATCTTTGGGCAATCGATTGTACTTTGTCATCACCTCATTGCCTGCCCAGAAGTAAAGCTCCACGTAATTTCGATACATTGGCGCATCCATTGACGCAGGCATCATATACGCCAGTACTTCAGCTGGAGTTGCATAAATCCCAACTTCATTGCGCTCGTATTCATTCAGAATTAAATCAAACCGATCCTGCACACAGGCAATCTTCAACCACGCTGGTGTTGTCTCTGCCCACGAACTCCGGTGGAGTACCAGTGGTCCTGCCAGGTAGCGGATATGATGAATCGAAAACTCGCAGAGTTCCAACATACAGGCTAATAGGTCCTTTGGAACATCCAGAGATGCCAGCAGTCGAAGCATTTCCAGCGTACTGGAGGAGCAACGGGTTGCCTGGGAATTCGCGTCACTCGAACCTTTTTCCTGCTGAATTGCCTTGACCAAAGTTTCCGGGAGAAAACTGAGTTGATCCACGAATTAACCTCCTGGTGCAATAGCTCCACAAACAGCCAATCGGCTGACGCATTGCTGTCCAACTGGTTGAGGCGATGCCCTGCTCTATCTACGTAGGCTGGCTGACGTAGCATTTTGTAGGAACGGTTAGTGCGATGGACACTGAAATGACGTCTGAGTTCACACCTACTCCTGAGAACACCAGCGGCTACCAGGCTCCTGTAAATCAAACCACCGGGTATGGCAATGGAGAAACCACCACTGGCGCTGGTAACAATCCCTGGCAAACCGATCACTTCAGTGATGGTTACCAGGAGAACGTATTTGAGCAAAACTTTGGGGACACGCCCTACACTGAATCTGCAATTAACCCCAATCCACATTTAAGGGGATACGGCAGAGGGGTGGGTTATCAACCCAGAGCGAATCCAGTAGACTTCACACCTCAATTGGAGCTTTAATTCCCCTCGATCTTCTCCGGTGTCATGAATACCCAATCGAGAATGCCAGACAACAGGCAGCGGGTTCTGGCATGGATAATGTCATTATTCGTCCTTTTCACCAGCTTCTGTGGGTTCCATACCACTGCACAGGCTCGCACGCTGGATGATGGCAACCTGCCAACCCGCATCCTGGAGATCGCGTCAAACCGCTCTGGATTACCTTCCACCCAGGTTTTATTGCCTGATTGGAGCCGAATCTCCCTGTCTCAGATGCCCGGTATCAGACAGCCAGGTTCCATTGACGGCAAACCTTATGTGCAAATGCTGGGATACGACCTGAGCCGCCGTTGGGATATTGGGATGACGCCTGACCAGTATTTGAAGCTGGGGGACATCTCAGAGGCATTTCAGGCAGAAGTATTTTCGGCAGGTGCGATCGCCCAGCTCACCCGGCTCGACCTCAATCAAATCGCGCTCAGCACCTTTACCCTGGCAGCCGATCAAACACTGAGCCACCTGGCAAAAGTCGTGCCGGGGCTGGCGCAGACCAATGTGAGCGCGATCGCCCCTGTCGTTGCACTTCTCGCTGCCAAAGCCGTCGGCATTGAGGCATCCGACCAGACTTTAGCGGAAGTGCTGGCAACATACCCTCAGGTTGGACAGTTGCGGCTCCGAGACATCGATCTTTCCCGTTTTCCAATCACTGCAATACCCAATCTTGAAGCGGTTCAACTTCAGCAATTTGAGGGCTGGATGAACAGTTTTGTGAAAGATATCCCTGGACTGGGACAGGTTCCCCTTGCATCCATGCCCAACGCCATTGCTGAATTGGGAAGCATGGTGATGCGAGTGGATCAGATTTACGGACCAGCAGAAGCACAGCGCAACAACACCATTTCTGGCTCGGATGTCCAGGGATTTTCTGTACCCTGTGCAGACAAAGACTGTGCCTACATCGAACTTGATGATCTGGAGAATATTGGGCAGCGGGCGCGGGGCAGGCTGGAGGGCAAACAGTGGATTTCAGGCAAGTACCAGGAAGTCGAGGGCGGCTGGGGCATTTTGCGAGCCGTGCATGGGGGACGAGAACCCACCGGACGGCTCCCCTTTGGTTCTGCTTTCAAAGTTGTGGTGATGGAGCCAGATGAAACAACCGACACCGTCAGCACCGCTCTGTTCTTCCGCTTTTGTGCAAGAGCGCTGGGCTGTACTCCCTACTTTATTGGTCCCGTGCCGTTTTTCACTTACAAAGTAAATGCCCTCATCTTTGTTGGCGATCTCAATAATCAGCGGGCAGCGGCTACCTCTCAACCCACAGGAGCCAGTCGAGAAATCAGCAACACTCAATCGGATACCAGCACCACAGTCAATGAAGCCCCTCCCTGCAGCAACGGTCAGATGGTTTCGGCAAACACAGGGCAGGGGATCAATCTCAACGCACTGGCAGAAGCGATCGCCCGCATCGAAAGCACCGGGAGCGGCGGTTACCGGGCAGTTGGAGTTTACACCTGCGCCGATGGCGGAAGGAACTGTGGGCGAGGATTGGGACGCTACCAGTTCATGAGTTACAACCCCTACGCAGTACAGGCGATCGCCCGCAAATCAGGCGGACAGGGATTTTTAGATCGCCTTGGGCGAGGCTATCAACCCACACAGGCAGAACTGTTTCAATACTTTCCGCCCGCTGACCAGGATCGGGCATTCATGGCAGACCTTGCCAACAAAATTCAGGTCACTCGCGGGCAGATTGACCCAACCACAGGACAGCCTTTTGTGGGCGATCGCCTGATCGAACGGGTGGCTCAAAAACACTTTGGCGGTGACTACAGCCGCGTCGATGGCGGTGGTTCGGATGCGCTGGGTCGCCTCAGCCTGCGGGATTATGGTCGTGCCACTCTGACCCGTTACCGCAGCAGCGGCAACAGCACCCTGACCTGTGCCCCTGCGATCGCCAGTCCTGCCAGTTCTCAAACCGCAGTCCGCCCCCAAACCCCAT
>JBIKWV010000673.1:0-3752 GCA_044356135.1 Elainellaceae cyanobacterium | reverse complement strand
GAGGGCGGCTTCGCCGCCCTCTCACTCAAAAATGGGACGGTTTTATTCCTGGAAGTCCCTTACCGAAGAGTGCCTGGTGGCTGAGCGGAGCCGAAGCCACCGTCCTACGAAGCGTTACCAACCAACGTTGGGCTTCCTAACTTGCGGCAGGCGACTAACCCCTGGGACGGGTTCGATTGATAAGCGGGTTCGGGCACAAATACCTGGACAGTGCGATCGCCCCCAACCCAGTACAAATACTCCGCATCGGGGCGATAGTTGAGGCCGACTCGCAGGTTGGAGTAATCATCTTCACAAATTTCGAAGCCAAACCGGACGACTACCTGAGCTACCAGACACTCTGGGGTATCCTCGTTCTCACCTGAAATATCCCGCTCCTGCCAGAACTTCTCCAGGAAGCGTTTCAGCGTAGGGAGGACTTTCTCAGGGTTACCGTTGCGGCTGGCGTAGATGATTGCGGGATTGCCTTCAACGATGATATGGCAGGGAATCGGGGGCATAAGCGGTAGGGTTCGGTGATGGGCAGACGAGGCAAAGCAGGGCAAATCACCCGTGACGATATCAGCTTCTGTCAAGAGGATACTCTGTTTGGTGACCAGAGATCTTCTGGGATTATGCGGGAGGAAAATTCTTCTGGAGCCGCTGAGCCGTTCGCAGAATCTGTCCAGCCAGAATCGCTGCACCAAAGCCGTTGTCGATATTCACCACGCCGACTCCCGCCGCACAGGAATTGAGCATAGTGAGCAGCGGCGCTAAACCGCCGAAGCTGGCTCCATAACCAATGCTGGTGGGAACTGCAACCACTGGGCAGTCTACCAGACCCGCCACCACGCTGGGCAGTGCTCCCTCCATCCCGGCCACCACGATTAGGACATCGGCAGATTGCAGCAGGTGACGATTGTTCAGCAGTCGGTGGATACCTGCCACGCCCACATCCCACAGGCGGCGCACCCGAAATCCAGAGAGTTCTGCGGTCACTGCTGCTTCTTCGGCAACGGGCAGGTCTGCGGTGCCTGCGGAGACCAGGGTGATGGTGCCGGGGTGCCGGGAAGTGAGGCTGAGGGGGGCGATCGCACAGATCTTCGCCATCCGGTAGTACAACGCATCGGGAATCTGGGCGTGGATGCGATCGAACACTTCCGGTTCAATCCGCGTCGCCATCACCACCGAATTGCGCTGCCGCATGGAGCGTATGATGTCGATAATCTGCTCTGGCGTTTTTCCTGGCCCCCAGATCGCCTCTGGAAATCCAGTTCTCAGCGCCCGATGATGATCAATATTGGCAAAGTCAGAAACAGGTTCAAAGTCAAAATGCTTCAGCTTCTCCATTGCACTTTCTGGAGAAACCTTTCCATCGGAAACGGCGCGGAGGAGTTCTTGCAGGGCTTCTGGTTGGGTCACAGTGGCAATACGAATTGAATCCGTGACCATTATTGCGTAATCCTCTCCTGGATGGCGTGAACCATTGGAATGAACGCTACTCTGGTAGTCTCAGCCAGCCAAACACCTCAGCAGCAGAGAGCGCCAGCGGCAAACCTTCTAGAACAGGCAATGATTCTTCGCTGCGATAAAACTGGATGCGAGACTCAGCAGAAACCGTCAGGATGCTCTCATCATCGGGAAGCAGTAGCCAACCCAGTTCCGTTCCGTGGCGAACGCAGTGCAGCACATTCTCCAGAACTTTAGACATCGACTGGTCTGGCGAGAGAATCTCGATCGTCCAATCGGGATGAATGGTAAATCGGTTGGCGACTCGACCAGATGGACTACGCGGAATGCGTCCCCAACGGAACACAGCAACGTCAGGGACAATCGAAGCTCCGCCAAAAGTACATCGGAGTTCTGGAAAAGCAAAGGCGATTTTCTGTTCTTTTGCGACTCCGTTAATTACATTCGCAAGCGTTCCCTGTAGAACACTGTGTTCTCCCTGAGGCATCGGTTTTTGAGAAGTTTGACCATGAATGAACTCACTGGCAGGTTTGGTCTCTGGCAGTTGCAGAAACGCCTCCAGGGTCAGGTTTGGAGAGGGGGTTTGAACCATCGTGCCTCCAAAAACGGACGAGAGTTCTTATCGCCTAGTTTTCCAGGGTTTGAACTGTTAACGCCTGCGGCGGGGTTGCGTCCGGGGGATATAGTAACGATACCTCCACCAGACGGCGATCGCCCGGAGGCATTTGCAGAATCGCCAGCGGTTCACTCTGGTCGCCCCGCCGATGTACCAGGTGGTAATAGCGAATTTGAAACCTTCCCTGATCGTCCTGATAGCGAATCCGAACCGTTCCCCGGAAAAAGGTCTGGGTGGGCAGCGTCTGGAAGAAGCGGAGGCCGTCACGACTCAGGGTGTCTTCCTTGATGGGGGTCTGGAGGGCGATCGCCACCCGTCGCGTTTCATTCGTAGGATTGGCCAGCGGCAGCGACAGATCATACTGCACGGTGTAATTCCCATGCGCTTGAATCGCGGTGTCGGGGTAGCGTACCAGCATTGGTGCCGTCTGTACCTGATTGGTTCCCAGTCGTCCCCGCACCAGGCTGCTAATTGGGTAGGAGAAACCTTGGCCCCGTTGAGGAATGGTCAGAGTGTCCCTGGTCGAAGGAACGGTGCCCGGATCGCGCAATTGTGCGTTCCACTCCACGCCTTGAGAAACGCCTGCAACTCGACCATAGGCAAATGCCCCAGTGGCATCCAGCGGCGTTGGGGGGCGATCGCGCGGGGTTGAGAGATCGCCATTCTGCAGCAGCGTCTGCCATTCCTCCAGGGTGGGAGCGCGTTCGCTGCCATCCGTGTTGCGGCGGGCAAACAGAGCCAGACTGGCGGCGTAGACGGTGCCATTGCTGCGCAGACGCATCAGGGTCGATCGCCCATTCAGCGGGGGATCGAGTGTTGCAACAGGAATTGGCAGATTCAGCAGCAGCCGATATTGCCGGGGAGGAATTTCGATCACAGGTTCAAACTGCGAATCTCGCCGTCCCCGCAGAACATCGCTCATGGCGCGGCTCCCAGGCCCCGCGTAGACGGTGCCTTGCTGGTTCTCGATCCGTCCCGGCAGGGTAATAAATGGGGCGTCCGGCTGGCTCAGGTAGCTGGCGGCCTGCAATACATCGACTCGGATGGGGCGATCGCCCGGATTATACAGAATCACCCCCAGATACAGGCTGGTCAGGTTATCAGGGGCAACGGCCCGAAACACATGGTGCGCAAACATATCAAACCGTCCCCGGAAGGGAAAATTCAGGTGCGCATTGGGGTGTCGCTTTCCTGCTGGCGGAAAGGTGGAGAGTAGAATTCCTTCGCTGCCCACCAGTTCGGGACTGTTGCTATTAAAGGTGGGCACGCGGTTAAGCTGACCGGGAAGGGGGCGCACCTCGTAGGGACGAACGATCTCTGGAGGGGGAGTCGTAGCCTGTGCCAGCAGCAGCAGCGAAACCGGGTCAATCATGCAAACTCCTCACGGGAAAATGAGCCACAGCAACCAGCTTACGCCAAGGGGTGGATGGGTGGATGGGTGGATGGGTGGATGGGTGTTGCGGTGAGGCTTCGACGGTGAGCGCAGCCGAACCGCGATGAGCCGAACCGTGGATGGGGTAGGGGCGCGGCATTCGGTAAATGGGTGATGGATAAGGGCAGCATGTCGTGACCGAATGCCACGCCCGTCTCCATTTGCCGCAGTCGAAAGGCAAGATGCTCCCATCTGCCGCAGTCGAAAGGCAGAATATCATCCAAACACAGGCAATTTGTTTATTTCCCGGCAATC
>JBIKWV010000672.1:0-3753 GCA_044356135.1 Elainellaceae cyanobacterium | reverse complement strand
TTCTGTCAACACGGTGGGTGAAAAGTTGGCGACGATCGCATACCCAAATGACACAAACGCCAGGTTGATACCGTCGGAGATGTACCACACCCTGACCATTTCTTGATTTTCAGGGGCGATCGCGTTACCAGCCGCAAAAGTTCGTCCATCCACCCTGCTTACGGTGACTTCGAGGGGTTCCTGTCCGTAGGTCTCCTGCATATACTCCTGAAGCGCATCTTGAAGCCCCTCTTCTGAGTAGGACGGTCGTGGCCCACCCCGGTAGAGCTGAACCGAGAACGCCAGCATTAATGGCAGACCATCCCGATAGACTGTATTTTCTTTGCCGAGTAGAACGGGAGCCTGAACGTCTGGAATGCCCAATTCTTCTGGAGGGATATGCCGCCATCCCTCAGCGATGGAGAGCTGGAGTTTGTCGAAGGTGAGATGCTGCATCGGATTTGAGAGCGATTGCAAGATTCATTCTGCTACAGAAGTGGGCGCAATTGAGTATCAAGCTGCGAAAACGGCTGTAATCCCAAGAAAATGGTACAGGTGAATATTCCATATTATTGTAGTGATCCAACACAACTACTATCTCGGCAATATTTTAGAATGCAAAAGTTAAATAGAATGCTTTGTGTGGCGCGCGAAGCGCGCCACACAAAGCATTCTATTTAACTGCCGAAGTAATAAATTAGGACATTAGCATTGTGGGATGGGCATCTTGCCCGCCCAGAACACCAGGCCGGCAAGATGCCCACTCCACGGTGAATGCATACTTTGCTATTGCATCACTTTCAGCATTCTGTTCTGGTTGCTCCAAGCATAGCTCAATTGCCTCGTTGAGTGGTAATTGAAACTTACCTCGGGTGAAGTCCATTGAAGTAGACGGAAAAGTCCTCCCAGTCTTCTTCAGAGGACTTTCTCAAGTAGCCCGTAATTCATTCGCGGGCGGGGTGACAGCGAAGCGAGTGAGACTGTTGTACGCTCTCATTGCTTGCATTCTTCCGCTCAAAGTCCCCCAGAATTGGGGGATCTAGGGGGCGCAAGAAGCTCCAACAAAGTTAGACTCTACCTAATTTTCACCTCGTTCCCAGGCTCTGCCTGGAAACGGGCTTCTGGAGGCTCTGCCTCCTGCTTAACAATGGAGGCAGAGCCTCCGGTTTGCATTCCACGCCGGAGGCATGGAACGAGGACAAAGGCATGGAACGAGGATAACGAAAGGGAATTAAAAAGTACGGTGGATACGAAAGAACAGGAGGGTGAACCGTACCTGAGAAACGATCGCCTTCGGAAAACCCTAAGAATTGAGTGCGGCTCTCATCCACCGTAACCAAATCCAGTACAGGAGAATCGACGTGTGGGAAGTGCGGACGGGAAGAAAAACCAATGGCCGACTTCTTCATGCCCTCCTCGTTCAATCAGGAATTGGTTCCATGCAGACCAGCACCCGTTCACACTCGGAATACAGCAAGTTTGTTCAGCAAATTAAAGATGGTCAGGTGCAGCAGGTCACCTTTAAGGGAGACTATCCCACCATCAGCAGTACCGCCTACCGCATCGAATACACCCTCAAACCAGAATTCGGCGGTCATCGATATACCACTACCGCACTCGGATCGACCGACGAGCTGATGACGCTCCTGCGGGAACAAAGCGTAGATGTGATTACGCCCAATCCATCTGCCGGAAATGTGGGAGGCATTATGGGGTTGATCCTGACGCTGGGAGCGCTGGTGGGGACGTTCGTGTGGCTGGCGCGATCGGGGAATGCAGGCAGCGTTGGCGTTGGTATGAATGTCGGAAAGAGCAACGCTCGCGTATATAACCAGGGAAAAACGGGGACAACGTTTGCAGATGTTGCGGGGGTAGACGAAGCGAAACAGGAGCTACAGGAAATTGTGGACTTCCTGGCGAATAGTGAGAAGTACCACAGAATTGGTGCAAGAATTCCCAAAGGGGTATTACTGGTTGGCCCTCCGGGGACGGGAAAAACCCTTCTGGCAAAGGCGATCGCCGGAGAAGCAGGCGTTCCCTTCCTGAGTATGTCGGGTTCTGAGTTTGTGGAACTGTACGTGGGTGTCGGTGCAGCGAGAGTGCGCGACCTATTTAGTCGCGCCAAGCGCCAGGCTCCCTGCATTATTTTCATTGATGAATTGGATGCCATTGGCAAAACGCGCGGCAACAATCCCATCAACAACAACGAAGAGCGGGAGCAAACGCTGAATCAACTGCTGACCGAGATGGACGGCTTTGCCGGCAACGATGGCGTGATTGTGGTTGCGGCTACGAACCGCCCTGAAACCCTCGACCCGGCGCTGCGTCGCCCCGGACGGTTTGACCGTCAGGTGTTAGTCGATCGCCCTGACAAGAGTGGTCGTCTGCAAATTCTGAACGTCCACGCCCGTCCCGTAACTTTGGGTGAGGATGTGAACCTGGAGGCGATCGCCGCTCAAACCGCAGGCTTTTCAGGCGCAGACCTGGCCAACCTGGTGAATGAAGCCGCCCTGATGGCTGCCCGCAACAATCGGCAGGCCGTCCTGATGGCCGACTTCTATGAAGCGATCGAACGGGTGATTGCTGGCCTGGAGAAGCGCTCTCGCGTCCTCACCCCCCTGGAGCGGCAAACGGTGGCCTACCACGAAGTTGGTCATGCCCTCGTCGGTGCGCTGATGCCCGGTAACAGTAAGGTGTCCAAGATCTCCATTGTGCCCCGTGGCCTGGGCGCGCTGGGCTACACAATGCAAACTCCAGAGAGCGATCGCTTTCTGCTGCTGGAGGATGAGCTGCGGGGACAGTTGGCAACGTTGCTGGGAGGGCGATCGGCAGAGGAGATCGTATTCGGCAGGGTGTCTACCGGAGCCAGCGACGATATCCAGAAGGCGACGGACCTGGCCGAACGCGCCGTTACCCAGTACGGCATGAGCGCCACCCTCGGCCCCGTGGCTTTTGCGAAAAACGGAGCGCAGTTTCTGGATGGTGACAGCACCCGACGGGCGATTAGCGCCGAGGTGGCAGCGGAGATTGACCGTCAGGTGAAGCGAACGATTGATCAGGCACATGAGATGGCGATCGCCATCCTGAAGCTGAACCGTGAACTGCTGGAATCCACCACCCAGATTCTTCTTGAAAAAGAAGTGTTGGAAGGTGAAACGCTTCAGGCGATTCTGTCTCAGGTGAAGGCTCCCGTAGGCTTGCAAACCTGGTTGGCGAAAGGCTAATCCTTTTTAGAACGATTGCGTTTGCGATCGCCAGACCTGCGAGGTTTCTTAAAACCTCGGAGGTCTTTTCGGTCAATAGCAATATCCCTCTTTAAAACCGATCGCAGTCCAGCGTTTGACCGTTGAGCGACCAGTCATAGGAGAGATACTGCACTGGGGTACTGGCGGACAGTGAAGGAGCGTCTTTCAGAAAAGGCTGAATGTACTCTGGAATGGAGGAAGCCTGTTTCAGAAAGTCCTGCTTATACCACTTGAAGATTTGACTGCAATAGAGCGTGTTGGTATCGCTGCTGTAATACACCTTGTCGGGGTTGTTGATGAAGCGATCGCAGTCCTCCCACAACTGTTCATCCACCGTCTCCGGATAGTAGGCCGTATTTCTCAGTAAAGGACAGCCAACCGAAGCACAGATGATCGCAAAATGGATGCGTGGATCATCGAACTGCTTTCTGAGAATGCTGTGTTCAATCCTCGATAAACTATAGTTTTGACCTCTAAGTGGATAGATAGGTTGATAGAAAAACCAGAGAAATCCGAGCCAGTTCGGAAA